>CAMQTD010000007.1 GCA_947036995.1 uncultured Parabacteroides sp. | reverse complement strand
ATAAATCTAATAACAATAATCAATTACAGAATAAATCTCAAAAAAAGAAACGTTTAGAGGGAGTTGTATTGGATGAAAATAATATTCCTGCTATTGGTGTAAATATTGTACAAAAAGGTAATCCAACTGTTGGAACGATTACAGATATGGATGGAAATTTTATGATTGATATTCCATTAAAATCAATATTGATTGTCTCATATATTGGATATAAAAGTCAAGAGATACAAGTAGGGAAGAATGATTTTGTTAAAGTTAGTTTGGTTCCAGATATTGCAGCCTTAGAAGAGGTTGTTGTAACAGCATTTGGAGTAAGCCAAAAGAAAGAATCAATGGTTGGTTCTGTTCAACAAATTAGACCATCAGACTTAACGGTTCCTTCATCAAGTTTGACTTCAAGTTTTGCAGGTCGTATGGCAGGTGTAATCGCTGTACAGAAATCGGGAGAGCCAGGTGCAGATGGGTCAAATTTTTGGATTCGTGGTAAATCAACATTCAGCGGAGCAACTGGTGCATTAATTGTTCTGGATGGAGTTGAAATTAGTGGACAAGAACTTAATGCATTGGATGCTGAAGTAATTGAAAGTTTTTCTATCTTGAAAGATGCAACTGCAACTGCTCTTTACGGTACACGTGGGGCTAATGGTGTTATGATTGTAACAACAAAGTCTGGTAAAGACATGATAAAGCCAGTGATTAACTTCAGATTTGAAGCTGCTGTAAGGGAGTTAACATCCGTTCCAGAGATGGTAGATGGTAATGAATATATGCGTTTATATAACGAATCCGTTACAACACGTGGAGGAAATCAGGCATTGTTTACCGAAGAAAAAATAAAAGGTACACTTGCAGGAAACAATTCATATATTTATCCAAATGTGAATTGGTACGATACAATGTTTAAACCATTGTCGGACTCTGAACGATTCAACTTTAATATTAGAGGTGGACGTAAAGTGGTTACTTACTTTATGAGTGCATCTGTAAAGCGAGATGGAGGTAACTTACGATCGTTAAGTAACGACTATTTTTCATACAATAATAGCGTAAATGTGGTTCGTTATGATTTTATTAATAATCTAAAAATAAAAGCTACGCCTACAACAGACATTTCTTTGGGATTAAATGTGAATATGCAAGACTGGAGTGGTCCGAAGAAAAGTGTGAATGATATATTTTCAATATCTAAAGAGGCTTCCCCTGTAGATTTCCCAGTTAAATATCCTTCTGAAGGCGGTGCGCATGAGCTTTGGGGTGGATTAAGCGGAGGTGTATATAATGGAGGGTTTCGCAATCCTGTTGCTGAATATGTATCAGGTTATAAATCAAGTTTTACAAGTATTGTAAACACAAACTTGAAGTTAAAGCAAGATCTTAAGGTGATAACAAAAGGATTAACTTTTAATGCATTGATCTCATTTAAAAACACATCTAAGACAACTGTAGAGCGTGGAGGAGCATATAATCAATATGAAAAAGATGTATATGATACAGCAACGGGCGAATATACTTTATCTCGTGTTGGAGGAGAGCAAAACACGGCTCTTTCTACAACAGGAAGTTCTTCGGGAACTCGAAGATTATATATTCAAACGTATTTAGATTATACACGAAAATTTGGTATTCAGAGTGTAAATGCTTTGTTATTGTATAATCAAGACCAATTGGATTTGAATTTGCCTGATAACCTATTGAATTCATTGCCTCGTAGAAAACAAGGTCTTGCAGGACGTTTTTCATATAGCTATGATAATCGTTATATGACCGAGGTCAATTTTGGATACAATGGATCAGAAAATTTTGAAAAGGGGAATAGATATGGATTCTTTCCATCTTTTGCTTTAGGATATAACATTTCTGAAGAGAAATTTTGGGAGCCATTGTCAGATATCCTTCCTTATTTTAAACTGAGAGGATCTTTTGGTCTTGTAGGTAATGATGCTATTAGTAATACACGCTTTGCATACTTAGAAGATATCATACTATCTAATAATAGCTGGGGTTATACTACTGGTGTAAATCAAAACATCACTCAAAATGGACCTCACTGGAATAGATTTTATAATCCAGAATTAACATGGGAGGTTGGTGAAAAATACAATATTGGATTTGACGCGCAACTATTTCACGATTTTAAAATTAATGTAGATCTATTTCAAGAAATTCGTAAGAATATTTATGTAGAAAGAGGCAATACAATTCCAGATTTTATTGGTACCAGCAGTACTAAAGTATATGGAAATGTTGGAAAGATGAAGAATGTCGGTATGGATATTTCTTTGGACTATAACAAGCAGTTAACAAAAGATTTTTTCTTATCCTTTAAAGGAACATTTACGTTTGCACGCAACACGGTATTGGCTAAAGATGAACCTCCATATGCATTGTATCCAAATTTGCAACAAGTAGGGCATTCTGTGGATCAAAAACTGTTGTATTTATCAAATGGATTGTTTGTTAATGCAGACGATGTATTAAAGCATGCAGAACAGACATTGGGTTATATACCAATGCCAGGAGACATCAAATATTCGGACATACCAAATGTAGAAGGAATTGTAGATGGTATAATAGATTCAAATGATCGTCAGTATCATGGTAATCCTACGACACCAGAAATTATTTATGGTTTTGGACCATCTATGCGATATAAAAATTGGGATTTTTCTCTGTTTTTTCAAGGGGCAGCTAAAGTATCAATCTTGATGAATGACGTTCACCCATTTGGAAAAAATGCAACAAGGGGTGTTATGGATTTTATTGCTGAAGATTATTGGACAGAGTCTAACCCGAATGCCAATGCAGCTTATCCTCGTCTAACCCGTGATACCAATAATAACAATGTTGTTCAATCAACTTACTGGTTGCGAAATGGTGCTTTTTTAAAGTTGAAGAATGCAGAAGTTGGATTCTCTCATAAGATGTTCAGAGTCTATTTGAGTGGGACTAACCTAATGACTTTCTCTCCATTTAAATATTGGGATCCAGAAATGGGTAGTGGTAACGGTTTAGGTTATCCTACACAAAAAACATATAACGTAGGTATTCAATTTACATTTAAATAATTATATTAATAGATAATATTATGAAATCAAAACATATTATATATAGTTTTCTTTTGGCGTTTGGATTAGGTAGTTGTGACTACTTGGATCTTGTTCCAGACGAGCGTCCAATATTGGAGAATACGTATCAAAATCCAGCGGCAGCAAAGAAATTTCTTTATTCTTGTTATTCGAAAATCCCAGTGGCTCGTGCTTCAGAAGCATTGGATAAGTTTTCGGCAGCAGAAATTGTAAACGGGGTTGAAAAAGATGGATGGTCTACTTTTCCAAGGGGATACTATTCGCCATCATCTTTGGGGCTAACAGATGCATATTATAAAAATATATGGAATGGTGTAAGAAGATGCCATGACTTTTTAGAAGTAGTAGAACTAACACCAGATTTACTTGAAATAGATTTACAATATTATAAAGCTGAGGCGAATTTCTTAATTGCATATTATCACTTTTTATCGTTGGTTGCCTATGGGCCATCTGTAATTATGGATAAAAAACATGATCCAAGTACAAGTGTTACACTATTACCAGAAAGATCAAGTTATGAGGATGTTGTTGATTTTATCGACAAAAAATTAGAAGAAGTAATTCCTAATTTAGCTCAAAAGCAAGAAGGAGATGATTATGGTCGTATTACAAAATATGCAGCACTAGCTTTACGTTCACGTTTGCATCTTTATGCAGCATCACCACTAGCGAATGGAAATAGTGAATTTTATGCTAACTTTAAGAGCCCAACAACTGGTGAGCCTTTGATGTCTTTGGAATATAAAAAAGAGAAATGGGAAAAGGCAGCAGCTGTAACAAAAGCAGCTATTGATACGTTAGAAGCTGCAGGTTATCGTTTGTATACCAAAGAGGATGCAGGTGCTCCGTCAGCTCAAAATCCAGGACCAGTGAATAATTTTCAGCGTGCTGTTCGATATACATTTATGGATAATGTAGGAGGTATGAACCCTGAGGTTATTATGGTAGATACACGTAAAGAAACAACCTATATGATCCAAAATCAATCCACGCCGATTCAAAATGCCTCTAATGGGTATAAAAACTCATGGACTACCATTGCTCCAACATTGGATTTCGTAGAGTTATTTCATACCAAAAATGGTTTGCCAATTGATGAAGATCCTACATTTGATTATGAAGGTAGATTTGATATAGTTAAAATGCCTGCAAATTATGATGGTAACAATTATAGCACTATATCTAATGGTACAACAATTAAATTGCACTTGAACAGAGAATCTCGTTTCTTTTCGTGGATAGGATTTCATAATGGGAATTTTGAAATTGCAAAATACGATGGAAAACCTACAAGTAATGTGGCTGCAAAGAAGCGCATCAAGCTTGAATTTAGAAAAATGGATAAACATGGAAAGAAAGATCGCACAGGAAATTTCTCTGGAAGTGGTTATTTGAACAAAAAATTTGTTCATCCTGCTTTCCAGAATGGACCGATTCATTACTCATATCCATTGATTCGTATGGCTGAGCTATATTTGAATTATGCCGAGATTCTAGTGGAATTGGAAGACTTACCTACAGCTAAGTTTTACGCAGACAAAATTCGTACAAGAGCAGGCGTGCCAACGATTGATGTTGCTTGGCAAAAAGCTATAAATCCAAATAAAGCAAATACGAAAGAGGGGTTACGCGAAATAGTTCGTACCGAAAGACAGATTGAACTTTATTTAGAGAACCATAGATTTTGGGATTTGAGAAGATGGAAAATAGCTGACATTTTAGGTAAACCTGTTAGAGGTCTAAATATTGATGGTACAACTGACGAAGAGTTTTTTAAAGATACGGAGCATAAATATATCCGAAATTTTAAAACCCCAGCACAATACCTTATGCCTATTCCTCAGAGAGAGGTAAATAAGTGTCCACAAATTATACAAAATCCTCATTATTAAATTAATTAGACATCATCGGGATATTTTTACTCGATGATGTCTATATATTATGAAACATACAATATTGATCTCCTTAATTGCTTTGTTTTTATTTAGTTGCACAGAAGAATTAGTTACAGAATCTCCCTGCCTAAAATTAGATGCTACTACCGCTTTTTTTACATCTGAAAACAGGATACACTCATTTGTATCAAAACAAAAGCAAGCCTATCGGATGTAGCACTTGGATATATTTCTGTAAATAGCCTCGCAATATTTAAGAATAAAATGGGTATTGAAGGAAGTGCTCTTCCGATCTTTATTAATGCGAATGGAGCTAAATATATATCTTCGATAATTTGGAAAAATGCAGTGGCTTACGAAGTTTATGAAAATAATAAATTGCTTCACGTATCTATTCTAGGTACAGGCATAACTGATAATACACAAACCTATGTTAGGTTTCCTGAAAATGCGACGCATATCCAGGCTGTTAGTTGGGATAATAAGCGAGTGAATGTGTACGAAAAAAAATAATAGGTTTTAAATGAAACGAGAGATAATTTTCACATGGCTGTCACTATCGACAGCCATCTGTTCTGCTGAAGAATACCCAGATATACTGCTTATCCAAACAGATGAGCACAATCTAAAAACACTGGGTTGTTATAGACAGTATTTGGATGCAAATCAACAGAATATTTGGGGAAAAGGAGTACAAGTTGAAACACCAAACATTGATAAAATTGCAGCTAATGGGATTTTATTTACCAATTGCTATGCAACTACACCAGTTAGTTCTCCCAGTAGAGCATCAATGATTACGGGACTTTATCCACAAAATAATGATGTTGTTACAAATGACATACCCATAAATGAGCATGTAAAAACAGTTGCTGAGATTCTTAGAGAGAATGGTTATAGAACAGGCTTTTATGGTAAATTGCATTTGAACGGAAGTGGGAAGCCTGAATGGAATCCCTCCCGTGATTTCGGATTTACGCACAATGACTTTATGTATAATCGTGGACATAATAAATATATAACATGGAATAATGGAAAGCCTCAATTTGCTCCTAGTCAAGCAAATAATTTACCAGACTCTCTTTTTACAACAGATTTTTTGACCACAAGAGCCAAAGAATTTATTGAAGAGGAGTCGGATCAACCCTATTTTTGTTATCTAAGTTTTCCAGATCCGCATGGACCGAATAAGGTGCGAAAGCCATATGACGGAATGTATGATGAAATGAAGTTCGAGTACCCCGCGTCAGCCTCTAAAGAAAAATCAAAATTACCTCTTTGGAACTATGGCAATGCAAAAATGGAAAATATGTCCAACTATTTTGGAATGATAAAATGTTTGGATGATAATATTGGCCGATTAATTTCTGCAATACCTGCCGATCGATTAGATAAAACAATTATCATTTTCACGTCCGATCATGGCGATTTGTGTGGAGAGCATGGTTTGGTGAATAAGGGAGTTCCTATGGATGGATCGGCAAAAGTTCCATTCATCATATCCTACCCATCGAAACTTAAAAAAGCGAAGAAGCAGGACAATGTATTGGGCTTGATAGATCTTACACCAACGCTTCTTTCTATTGTAGGCATCGAAAACGATACACATTTTGAGGGACGCAATGTTGCCAAATTGATGACGCATGGCAAATTGAAAAAAGGGCAAGAAGATGCAGTTTATATGCGTGGTGTAAGCTCTAGAAGCAAGAAAGTTGCGATGAAATCATCGTGGCTTTCGGTTGCAACATCAAACTATAAATTAACCGTTTCAGAAAGTGTGAATGATAAACCTTGGTTGGTTAATCTGAAAGCGGATCCAAACGAGTTGATAAATATTTTTGACGATTCGAGGTATTTAACGATTCGTGAAGCGTTGAAAAAGAATTTATTGAATTATTGTAACCAGTTTAATGAACCCAGATTGAAAAATAAAAAGATTTATGATGAGCTCCAAAAAAATATTTAAGCGTAGCTGTATCTCAGTTGTTTTAGGCGTTGTTGCTACAACGACGATCTGTGCAGAGAATAGTAATCCTAATGTAATCATTATCCTGGCCGACGATTTAGGAATAGGAGATCTAGGGTGTTATGGACAGAAAGTATTATCAACGCCAGCAATAGATACATTGGCTAGTAATGGAATACAATTTACGAACCACTATTCGGGAAGTACGGTGAGTGCCCCCTCTCGTTGTGTACTAATGACAGGCAAACATACTGGGAATGCATATATTCGTGGCAATAAAGGGAAGAAGGGGGCTGATGGGGTAATGTACAGTCTAGATCTTCCTAATGATGAAGTAACAATAGCTGAAGTCCTTAAAAAAAAGAACTATCAAACGGCTTGTTTTGGTAAATGGGGACTTGGTTCTCCTACAGGAGAGGGACATCCAAATGAACAAGGATTTGATCACTTTTTTGGTTATTTGAGTCAGGTTAATGCGCATACGTACTATCCGAATCATCTGTTTGAGAATAAGGAAAAAGTGCATTTGAATAGAAAGGTCTATTCTCACGATCTTATAATGGATAAAGCCATATCATATATAGAAGAAAATGCAAAGAATCCGTTTTTTGTCTATTTAGCTCCTACTTTACCACATGCAGAACTGATTGTTCCTGATAAAGATTTAGCAGAATTTAAAGGGAAATTTGACGAAAAACCATTTAAAGGAGGTCATTACTGTGCTCAATCTTATCCGAAAGCAACTTATGCTGCGATGGTAAAAAAGTTAGATAACAGTGTGGCTCGTATTGTATCTATATTAAAAAAGAACGGTGTATATGATAATACGATTATTATATTTACCTCAGATAATGGTGTACATAGCGAAGGTGGGTATGAGGTAGCGTATTTCGATAGCAATAGCGACTTCAGAGGATCTAAAAGAGATTTGTATGATGGAGGAATTCGAACTCCGATGCTGATTCAATGGCCTGCAAAAATTAAAGAAGGAAGTGTGTCAAACCATCTATCAGCTTTTTGGGATTTGCTCCCTACAATAGAAAATATAGTTGACATCGATAAACAATCTGATTACGATGGGATATCTATTTTACCAACCTTATTGGGTAAAAAGAGTCAAAAGAAGCACGATGCACTATATTTTGAATTTCATGAAGGAGGAACTAAACAGGCAATTATAAAAAATACGTGGAAATTGATTCGTTTTCAAGCCAAAAATAAGAATAAAACGTATTATGAATTGTATAACCTTGAACAGGACAAAGAAGAAAATGAAAATTTGGTAAACAAATATCCGAAACAAGTAAAAAAACTCATCAAATTAATGGATGAACAGCGAACAGAAAGTAAGCAATTTAGGATATAAAGAAACAGATTTAATTTTGCACCTACATATTTTAAAACAGTGTCTCTTTTTGTTACTTTCATAGAATAACAATCTCCTTCAATTTGTATTCATAATAACTTGAAGGGGATTGTTCTATTCGTGATTTAATATAGATCAAATCGCACGATTTTCTGCAATGACGTATACAAATAAAAATTATTCAAACAAAACAGGTTTCTTTGGAGTAGTTAATTGCCTGAAAAAAAATGCTACACCAATCCTAGTTTTAGGAATGAGTATCGCGCTATGGACTGATGGAGACGTATTAGAATCTATGCTTGATAGACGCTTGTTTTCTCGTATATTTGCTAATACAGAACAGGTATAAGGGAACACTTAAGCCATTTGACGTATTCAAGAAAATAGTAGATGATAAACAGAAATGGTTTGAATCGCAGGGATATATTTATGGACCATCTCTATTCGAAGAGACTCCTGTAGATTACAAATGGGATTAATAACTTTTCCAGTGTTTAAGTGCACCATTTATTCATGCAATAGCTGAAATAAAATGACCATTTCACCCCTTTTTGATTATATGTAGCTATATTCATGTTGCAATATAGCTATTACTAGGGATTGACGGGCAGCTTTAAAACACCGATCTTTGTATTGTTAATTTATTATTGTTTAAAAAGTATGACTAATAACTGTTGGAGGATCTTACCTTAAAGCCATTAGGTAAGATCCTTTTTTTTTATTCAAAATAAAAACCTACCCTTACGCTCCAATAAAACTTACAGTACAGGTTAAATCAAAAACAAATTAGGATTAATTAAAATATTAGTTTAGCTTTGCCGCTGCTTTGGTTTCTATGTTGTGGATAACTTTTCACAACGGAATTAAAAGGGAATCGGGTGTAAATCCCGGACAGTTCCCGCTGCTGTAAGTTCCTACCCTTATTTTTAGGGTAAAAATACTTTAACAATTTGTGCCACTGACTTTGTAAGTCGGGAAGGCGTTAAAGTAGGAATAAGTCAGAAGACCTGCCTTTGCATATTTGTTTTTATTGGCTTTCGGGTAAAAAGTCTACGAATTCAGTTGTCAAAGGTGTGTTAGCATAACGCCCCCTTTATACTTTCTTCGCAGTACTGCTATATCCATAAGCCGATTTAATTAACATTAAACGAACGGGCAATGAGTATAGCATTTTTTCTTATCATCAACAGAAGCTTAAAGCGATTCTTCATTTTAGTGCGTAGCTATATCACATGGTGTGTATATATGGCTACCATAACCACGTTTTGTTATTTAATATTGAGTAGACCCCCACATGCTCTTACTTACAATTAGCATTATAGCACTTACTACTAGAAAATATAATCGATCTAATTAATAACAATTTAAATTTTACAAAATGAAAAAGAAGTTTTTGTTTATGTTGTCGCTATTGCTGACTGTTATCGCTTGCCAGAAGGAAGATGCACCAGTATCATACATCTTACACAAGGGTGATATTATCTTTGATACACAAAGTCAGGAGATTACAACAGCACCTGAAGGCGAGATTACAATTAATGTAACAAGTTTGTCTGATGAAGGTATTACATACCTTTGGCTATTGGAAGGAGATACAATCTCGCAAGAGAAGAATTTGAAATACACAGTAACAAAAGCTCCAAAGCAGTACGAGCTAAAGTTAAAAGTTAGTCAAAATAAAGATATTACCTTTGATTATCTATTTGATTTAATGGTGTCGGATATTCCTGAAAAGGATAAGATCTCTATTTTATCAGATAACTTACACTACAACGAGACTCAACTAAAAGTAGAACAAAAGTATTGGGTGAATTTAGCAAATGCGGCAGATACCGAAAAAGCAAAGAATATTATCAAGTGGTATGTAAACAATGAAGAGCGTGCTACGGGAGTAACGTTTAATTTTACGCCCCAAAAAGCAGGAGCATACACCATTAAGTACGAGATGAAAAGCTATTACTCTACAACAGGAAAGAACTTAAGTAGCGAGATTGTGTCAAAAACATACAGTGCATCAGGTGTATATATACTGAATGAGCCTAATATGACAGGTTCGGAGCGTACACGTGGTATCAACAAACATACTTTTGGAACAAAAACAGTTGAACGTTTTATAATTGGTGACTTCAATTCTTTTGGAGCATCTAATCAAAATGTGGCGAACTGGGCAGGCAAACTTTATAATGTAGCTCCATATACACAACAGGGTGTTCCTTTTGCTCAATTTGATGCAACAACAGGGAAATTTATTCAAGCGATTCAATCTATTGCTGGGCAAGGGCGTGCATTTGCAGGAATCACACCCGAATTAGGTGTGCTTACAACAACTAAAGGCGCATTTCTTATAAACCTAACAGATCTCACGATCGAAAACGAAAGTTTAAAAGGTTCAGCAGCAAGTAAAAATGTATTTGTATCAGATGGTTATCTTTTTATTGTCTGTTCGCAAGGAGCTATTGCATATAATCTGGACAATTTATCATCTACAACTGAACCTATTATTTTAGGAGCAGCTACAGCAGGATTCGTTAAATCAAAAGATGGTACTATTTGGGCATCAAACGGGAAGATGCTACTCGCAATTAATCCACGCGATTTAACAACTTCAACAGTAGAACTACCTGATGGAGCAAAGATTGCATTCTCGGGTAGTCCTTGGAAACAGTGCTCTTGGGCAGCCTCTACAGCAGATAATATCTTCTTCTTTACAAAAGATTCTTGGGGACAGAGTAAAGAGGTTTACAAATATGATATAGATACAAAAGTATTAATATCTAAATTCATAACCTCAGCAGACGATTTAGATGGCTACGACCTATATGGTACATCGCTCTATTACGATGCCGAACGCGACGAGTTAATCTGTCAAGGAATGAAAGGTTGGGGAGCTAATGCAATGTACAATGGAATATGGGGGTTTAATGCTAAAAGTGGAGATAAGTCTTTCGGGGTTTTATACGATACAACTGCAGCCGCTTATTTAGATATGTGGTTTCCTGCAATGATGACACCAATTAAAAACTATTAAGCGTATGAATTTAAAAAAAATGAAACCATACGCAATCTTACCAACACTATTGTTACTAGTTGTATGTTCGTCTTGCGACAAGAGTGATGATATTATACCTCCAGACGAGATAGCAACAGCTTATATCACTAAAGTTTTTGATTATATGCCGGGTGTTGGGCAGTACACAAATCAAATGCCTATGTACGAAGCTAACGATACGCAAGACAGCATGAATGCAAAAGTGCTCAAGGCAATAGGTAATAATGAAAAAGGACTGATCACGCTCGGCGGTTATGGCGGTTATGTAGTTGTTGGCTTTGACCACACAATTCAAAATATAGCGGGGAAGCGTGATTTTCGTGTTGTAGGGAATGCCTTCTACGCGCAGAATAACACGGATGCAGCTGCATTAGTAGGAGGGAGCTGTGAGCCAGGCATCATTATGGTAGCATACGATGCGAATAAAAATGGCAAACCTGATGCTGACGAATGGTACGAAATTGCAGGTAGTGCCCATAACGACCCTACAAAGGAGTTATGGTATCAAAAGGTTGTTGATGCAGGAAACGATACAAACCTGTACACCAACTACGAAATAATATATCACCGCCCCACCAAAGAGCCAGAGACCGAAGCGGAGTTTGAGCAATACATCCGATGGGAAGACAATAAGGGTAATTCAGGGTATAAGAGCAAAAATAATTTTCATACCCAATCATACTTTCCAGGTTGGTTTAAGGGCGACAAACTAACCTTTAAAGGTACTTGTTTGCCACAAAACAGTATGAATACTGCTGCACCAGATTCAGAAGATCCATACCATATGCTTTATAGATTTGGTTACGGTTATGCAGATAATGCAATGAACAATGAGGAGGATGCTGCAATAGATATAAGTTGGGCGGTTGATGCTGAAGGGAAGTCGGTAAATCTGTCAGGAGTAGATTTTATCAAAATATATACTGGAGTTAATCAAGAGAGTGGATTGATTGGCGAATGCTCTACGGATATAATGAATATTGAGGATTTACATATCAATTCAGAAGATTAAGTTAGCTGTAATTGTTTGAGCCTATAGAATCAGTTTATTCTATGCTCAAACAATTACAGCTAACTTATTAGATATATGAATAATAGGCATAAACTCTATTTCTCAGTCCAAATCTTCCAACCAGCAAAAGCTTGAAGTAGTAACATTTCGAGACCATTCTTAACCTCTGCACCCTGCTGTTTGCCCTTTTTCATAAATAGGGTTTCGTCGGGGTTGTATAGTAGGTCGTATAGTAGATGCTGATCGGTAATATGTTCGTATGGGATATCTGGGCATGCATCCGAGTGAGGAAACATACCTACAGGTGTAGTGTTTACAATCACGGTGTGCGCTTCGATAATTGCAGGGGTAAGGTCGTTGTAGGTAAGCCCGTCTTTGATGGGGGTACGTGATACGAATATAGATTCGATACCCAGCTGTTTTAATCCGTGAAAGATTGCTTTAGAGGCACCACCAGTACCTAATATAAGCGCTTTTTTGTGTTTAGTAGGGTCTAACAAGGGTTCGATAGATTGTTTAAAACCGAGGATATCGGTATTATGTCCAACCAGCTTTGTTTGTCCGAAATAGCCTTTAGTTAGTTTAATCACATTCACTGCGCCGATTGCTTTTGCATTATCGGTAAGTTCGTCGAGGAATGGGATTACTTGTGTTTTGTAGGGAATCGTAACATTTATACCGTTTAGGGTAGGGTTTTGCTTCAGTACATTTTTAAAATCAGCGATTGTTGGAATCTCAAAATTAATATATTCGGCATCAATGTGCTCTGACTCAAACTTCTGATTGAAGAATGATTTAGAAAATGAATGGGTTAGTGGATAACCAATCAAACCATATTTTTTCATATTATTTATTTTTTAGTACCAGTGTATAACGAGCAAACTCCGAATGTAAATGTTTTAACCGCTACGTCCGAAAAGCCACAATCTTCTAAAAGTGACTTCATAACCTCACCTTGAGGCACTACTTTGATTGATTGGGGCAGATACGTATAAGCTTCTTTTTGTTTAGATAAACAACGGCCTAGCAGTGGCATTACTGTGTTAGAGTAGAGCTGGTAGAGCTGTTTCATCGGAAAATATTCGGGTGTAGAAAGTTCGAGAATCATAAGCCTTCCATCTTTATTTAATACCCTACACATCTCTTTCAATCCCTTTTCGGTATCTTCAAAGTTGCGTACGCCAAACGAGGCAGTAATGGCATCAAACGAGTTGTCGGCAAATGTTAGTTGGGTGCAATCTTGGTATTCGAAAGAGATCACAGAGGCAAGACCTTTCTTCTCTACTTTCGTTCTGCCAACATCCATCATCCCTTCTGAGATGTCTGCACCTACTACTTTTTGAGGATGAAGCTTCTGGTACATAAGGATCGCAAGATCCCCAGTACCAGTTGCTATATCTAATATCGTTTGCGGAGCATAGGGTTTCAGCGTGGCAACGCCTTTGTTACGCCAACTTTTGTCAAAACCAAACGACATGGCATGATTTAGCAGATCATAACTTGAAGCTATTGCATCAAACATGCGTTTAATCTGAGACCCTTTGCGCTCTTCGCTGTTAAAAGGAAGAATTGTTTCCGAACGATATTTCATGTGTAAGTTTAATTATTTGGTTTGAAGATAAGCTGTTACATTCTTTTCGATGCGTGCTAAGATATCTTCTGTTTTTGCTTTGACAAACTTCTCACCTACAATGATTTCGTAAAGCTCAATGTAGCGTTCCGATACGCTTGTGCAATATTCTGGAGTCATCTCAGGAACTACTTGTCCCTCTTGTCCTTGGAATCCGTTAGCGATAAGCCACTGACGAACAAACTCTTTAGATAGTTGTCTTTGTTCTGCTCCTTTTTCGAAAAGCTCTTGGTAGCTTTCTGCATAGAAGTAGCGTGAAGAGTCTGGCGTGTGAATTTCGTCGATAAGATAGATCTCGTCCTCTTTTTTACCAAACTCATACTTTGTATCTACAAGGATTAATCCTTTTTCGGCAGCCATCTCTGTACCACGTGCAAAAAGAGCTAACGTATATTTCTCTAACATTTTGTACTCCGCTTCGCATACTAAACCTTGCGCGATAATCTCTTCTCTTGAGATATTTTCGTCATGTCCTTGGTCTGCTTTAGTCGTTGGGGTAATCAGTGGCGTAGGGAACTTTTGGTTCTCTGTCATGCCATCAGGAAGTGCAAGACCACACAATGTACGTTCTCCAGCTTGGTAAGCACGCCATGCGCTACCTGTAAGGTAACCACGAATAACCATCTCTACTTTGAATGGTTCGCACATTACACCTACAGTAATCATAGGGTCTGGTGTCGCCATTTTCCAGTTTTGAACAATGTCCGAAGTAGCATCTAAGAACTTCTCCGCAATTTGGTTTAAAACTTGACCTTTATATGGAATCCCTTCAGGTAGTACTACGTCGAACGCAGAAATACGGTCCGATGCTACCATAACTAAAAGTTCGCCATTGATGTTATATACATCACGTACTTTTCCGTGGTAAACATTTTTTTGACCAGGGAAATTGAAATCAGTTTTAACTAACGCATTCTTCATAACTTGTCTATTTAATATTGATTTGAATATTCAATTTTTCTTTAATGATACAAAAGTAATATTATTCTTTTTCACTTTGATAGTGGCTGTCGCTTTATTTATTAAAATATGCGTCTATTTTACAAATAGCCTCAGAAAACATAAAAGTGAAGCTTCGATGAATCAAATAAAAATGTAACTTTGTATCAGAAACAGAATTAAAACGTATTGATACATTAAGGATGAAACAGTCGGCTATTTACACTCTTCTTTTTTTTGTGATGTTAACATGTGTTGCATTTTCGGCGTGTAACGAGAAGCGCGGAGATTTAAAACCAATTAAATATATTGGTAGTTACAAACGCGATTTTGGTGATTTAAACAACCTGCATATGCTTGCAGCTAAAAAGATAGGTATCGAACCAGCCTCCACGCGTGATGCTGCACTGGATAAGCTCAGCGATTTGGATCTGATCGAATCGAACGAGTGGTACGATGTTCAAAAGCTAACACACTCAGTTCCGTATCTAGTGCCAGAAGCAGCTACGCTATTAGAAGATATTGGTCGTGGATTTCAAGATTCGCTCCAATCCCTCAATGCTCCTATATATAAGATAATCGTAACAAGTGTATTGCGTACCGAACGCGATGTTAAGAAACTAAAGAAGCGCAACAGCAACGCATCGAGTAATTCGGCACACCGTTTTGCTACCACTTTCGATGTCTCGTGGGCTAGGTATGCAAAGGTAGATCCCGAAGATAAACTTTCGCTAACGGACGATCAACTTAAAAAAGTACTCGCCTCGGTATTAAGAGCAGTAAAAAAAGATAAACGCTGCTATATCAAGCACGAACGTAGACAAGGATGTTTCCATATCACAACACGTTAAGTAGTTTAACCTATTCAATTAAGCAACAGAAAATTTATGCAGATATATAATTTCGACGAACCAATAACGCGTAACGGAACGTGTAGTGTTAAAGTAGACGGCTTAAAAGCTAAGTTTGGACGAGAAGACTTAATACCCCTTTGGGTAGCAGATATGGATTTTGCAACCCCACCATTTATTATTGATGCGATCACAGCGCGTTGTAAACATCCCATTTTAGGTTACACCTATGCACCCGAATCGTACTATACAAGTATTATTAATTGGGTGAAGCAACTTCATAACTATACGCTGCAACGTGCATGGGTCGAGTATATCCCCGGTATCGTAAAAGGGATAAGCTTTGCAGTGGAGTGTTTTACCGCTCCAGGTGATAAAGTAATTATACAGCCACCTGTGTATCATCCTTTCAGAAATGTGCCAGAGCACCTGAACCGTAAAGTGGTAGAGAATCCTTTGCAACTAGTTGACGGACATTATACAATGGATTTCGATCAGTTGGAAACCATAATAGATGCAGATTGCAAACTCTTAATATTGTGTAATCCGCACAATCCAGGTGGTGTAGTTTGGTCTAAAGAGACATTAATCCGTTTGGCAGCTATTTGTGCAAAGCATAAGGTGTTGGTTGTTTCGGACGAGATTCATGCCGAGTTAGTTTTTCCCGCCTTTACGCATCACACTTTTGCATCTGTATCCGAAGAGGCGGCGCAAAATAGTATTACGTTTATGGCTCCGAGTAAAACATTTAATATGGCAGGCGTGGTTAGTTCTTACGCCATTGTGCCGAATGAATTGCTGCGTAAAACTTTTTTTAGTTTTTTAGAGGCAAGAGAGTTAAATAGCGCCCACCTATTTGCTTACCCCGCAACAGAGGCAGCCTATACCGAAGGGGAAGCATGGAGGCAACAGCTACTCGACTATGTAATGGGTAACATTGCATTTGTAACGGAGTTCTTAGCGAGCGATATACCTCAGATAAAGGTCTATCCCACACAAGCATCCTTCTTGCTTTGGCTAGATTGTAGGGCGTTGAAACTGTCGCAACCAGCACTTGTATCACTGTTTGTAAACGATGCACATTTAGCATTGAACGATGGCACGATGTTCGGCACAGAAGGCGAAGGATATATGCGACTCAACGTAGGTTGTACACGCACAATACTACAAAAGGCGTTGAATAATCTTAAAATGGCTGTAAAAACAAAATAATCATTATCTTTGCATTCTAATTAATAAATACACAATAAATAAAACAATAAAAGATGAAAATTGCAGCAGGTAAATTTGTTTCTGTTACTTACGATTTGAACGTAGGCGAAGGTGAAGAGAGAGAGTTAATGGAAAAAGCAACTATTGAGACGCCTCTTACATTTATTTTCGGTACAGGTTCTATGCTTGAAGCTTTTGAAGCAGCATTGAAAGGTATGGAAGTAGCAGGTAAATTCAACTTCTCTATTGCACCTGCAGATGCTTATGGTGAGTACGAAGATGAGCACGTGATCGATCTTCCTAAAAACCTTTTCGAGGTTGAAGGCAAATTCGATGATAGCGTAATCTATGAAGGAAACACTGTTCCTATGATGGATTCTAACGGTAACCGTATGAATGGTTCTGTTCTTTCAGTAGAAGATACTACTGTTAAGATGGACTTTAACCACCCATTAGCAGGCGAAACACTACACTTTAGTGGTGAAGTACTTGACGTACGTGAGCCAAGCGAAGCAGAGTTAGCAGCATTATTAGAGCCAGCAGGTGGTTGTGGTAGTGGTTGTGGCGATTGCGGATGTGGCGACGGAGGTTGCGAAGACGGAAGCTGTGGCGACGGTTGTAAATAATTATAACACGTACAAATAAGAGATAAGGCACAGTTCATACCATATGAGCTGTGCCTTTTTTCTTAATTTTCAATTCGATGATAAACTAAAATCAATCAATCAATGAACTCATTTGGGAATCTTTTTAAATTGACCTCCTTCGGAGAGTCGCACGGAGCTGGTATTGGTGGTGTGATAGATGGTTGTCCGGCTGGGTTAACGTTGGATATGGATTTTATCCAACACGAGTTAGACCGTCGTAAGCCAGGACAGTCTGAAGTAACTACACCCCGCAAGGAGGCAGACAAGGTTCAATTCCTGTCGGGTATCTACGAGGGCGTAACCACAGGGACGTCTATCGGGTTTATGGTGTGGAACGATAATCAGCACTCTTCGGACTATGATAATATGAAGGATGTATACCGCCCTTCGCATGCCGATTATACCTATCAAACTAAATATGGCAAACGAGATCACCGTGGGGGAGGGCGCTCTTCGGCGCGCGAAACCATTGCACGTTGTGTGGCAGGTGCTATTGCGAAACAGATACTAACACATTACGGAATCAATATACAAGCCTATACCTCGCAAGTGGGTGCTATAGCATTGACCGAAGGGTACGAAGCATACGATTTATCACTTACCGAAACCAATCCTGTACGCTGTCCTGATCTGGAGAAAGCAGCAGCAATGCAACAACTCATCCTTAAACTTAAAGGCGAAGGTGATACTGTTGGAGGCGTGATAACCTGCGTAGCAAAGGGTGTACCCGTAGGTTTGGGCGAGCCAGTGTTTGGCAAACTACACGCTGCTCTTGGTGGCGCAATGCTCAGCATCAATGCCGTTAAAGGATTCGAATATGGCGATGGCTTTGCATCGGCACTTTATCAAGGCTCTGAACGTAACGATCGTTTTGTGAATAACGATGGAACTATTCAAACAAAAACCAACCATTCAGGGGGTATACAAGGCGGAATAAGCAATGGAGAGGATATCTATTTCCGTGTAGCTTTCAAGTCTGTAGCAACAATACTAATGGAGCAAGACACTGTAACTGTGCAGGGCGAAGAGACCATTCTCAAAGCTAAAGGCAGACACGATGCCTGTGTATTGCCTCGTGCTGTACCCATCGTTGAGGCGATGACAGCGATGGTGTTGGTAGATTATCTTCTACTAAACCGTGCAACACGCTTATAAGCTATCATTAGGTATATAACAAAAAAGAGGTGTAAACGATTTCGTTTACACCTCTTTTTTTGTTTATGTTGTACAGCTTATTAGCAAGCCTTTAAGCTCATATCCAAACTCTTTACAGAGTGTGTTAATGCACCTACCGAGATATAATCTACACCACACTCAGCATAGCTACGCAATGTATCGAATGTAATTCCACCCGACGATTCTGTTTCGAAGCGTCCAGCAATACGTTCTACGGCAGTTTTTGTATCTGCTGTGCTGAAGTTGTCTAACATAATGCGGTCTACACCACCAACAGCCAATACCTGCTCAAGTTCGTCGAAGCTACGTATTTCGATTTCGATTTTCATCGTTTTTCCTTTTTCCTTCAAATAACTTTTAGCACCATTGATTGCTTGTGCAATACCACCGGCAAAGTCTACGTGGTTATCTTTCAGTAAGATCATGTCGAACAGTCCGATGCGGTGATTTACGCCACCACCAATTTTTACTGCATTCTTCTCGATCATACGCATACCAGGCGTTGTTTTACGTGTATCAAGCACACGCGTATTAGTACCTTCCAGTGCTTTAACATATTTGCGTGTAGTCGTAGCAATACCACTCATACGTTGCATGATGTTAAGCATTAAACGCTCTGTTTGAAGTAACGATTGTGTTTTACCCTCTACCACAAGTGCGATATCGCCCTTTTTAACTTCGGCACCGTCGTTAATGTATACGGTTACTTTAAGTGATGGGTCGAAGTGATTAAACACACGTTTCGCCATCTCTACACCAGCCAATACACCATCTTCTTTGATGATAAGTTGCGACTTGCCCATTTCTGTAGCAGGGATGCAACAAAGGGTTGTGTGATCGCCATCGCCAATATCTTCGGCAAATGATAATTTGATAAGTTCGTCAATTAAATGATCCATAGTGCTATTCTATTCTTATTGTTTGTATTAATATGGAACCACCTTGTGCAAGGTAGGTAATGTTGATGCGATACTCTTTAGCTTCGGCGCCAAAAAGGGCAATATAAAAGCCTCTTTCTTTCTTTTCGGCTTGATGGATAATGGAGTACGTTTTCGCTTTGTTTCTTTCGAAAAACGATTTAAACAATGTTGTAGCCTCTGTTTTGCTGTATTGTTTTTTTGCTCCACCGTATGTAATCTCTATTTTGTCTGCCAAACATCCCTCTAACAGCAGTGCATTTCCACTTTTAAAAGCAGTGGCAATGTGGTTGATGTTTTCGGCTTGTAGGCTGAAAAAGGAAACTAAGAATGCTAACGTAAAAATAATTCGTTTCATGATGTTTACTCTTTTTAGACCGATAATAGTGCAAAGATATGTATTTTTCTTGTAACTTAGTCCGCTGAACTAATTTTTTGATTTGAAACATGAAGATTGCATTAGTAGTAATAGGAAAAACAGATGCGCAATATTTTGCGCAAGCAATAGCTGAATATACAAACCGATTGACGCATTATATTCCGTTCGAGATGGTAGTAATACCCGATATTAAAAATGTGAAGAACCTCAGCGAGGCACAACAAAAGGAGAAAGAGGGCGAGCTGATTTTAAAAGCTACGCAGGCTGGAGACTATTTGGTATTGCTCGACGAGCGTGGTAAGGATTTCTCTTCCATGCAGTTTGCCACCTATATAGAGAAAAAGATGCATACTGTAAGTAAGCGTTTAATCTTTGTAGTAGGCGGTCCGTATGGCTTTAGCGAATCGGTTTATAAAGCAGCATCAGAAAAGATTTCGCTTAGTAAAATGACCTTCTCGCATCAAATGATTCGCCTGATCTTTGTAGAACAGATCTACCGTGCGATGACAATTTTAAATAACGAACCCTATCATCACGAATAGTCGAAAGATGCATAAAGAAGACTTAGCAGCTTGGGAAGCCAACGCCACGTTTTGGGACGATTACATGGGAGACGAATCTAACTTCTTCCATTGCGACATGGTGCGCCCTCAAACGGACAACCTATTGCAACCAACTGCAAACGATCTCGTCTTAGATATAGCCTGTGGTAACGGAAATTATGCTGCATGGCTAGCAGCACGGGGTGTGCAGGTGGTCGCTTTTGATTACAGCCCTACGATGGTTGCCCTAGCGCGTAAACGCCGGGCAGCGTATACCGAACAGATCAACTTTCAAGTATGCGATGCCACCGACTACGATGCGTTGATGTCACTGCGCCAAGCAAAACCATTTACCAAAGCGGTAGCAAATATGGCAATAATGGATATTTCGGATATCGAACCGCTGTTTAGCGCTACTTATGCTATGTTAGCGGCTGGCGGCAGTTTCGTGTTTTCGACACACCATGCATGCTTCACCTATCCGAACGGAAATTACTTTACCTCCGCTATGCACAAAGGGGTAGCCGTAGAGGGGCAGCCGCAGCTACAATGCTACTACCATCGTTCACTACAAGAGTTGTTAAATCTCGCCTTTAAGGTTGGTTTTGTGTTAGCAGGCTTTCACGAAATCCCATTTGAGCATGATGCAACGCCTATTATTATGATTGTGAAGCTTACAAAAGCGGTATAATCCAGTCGTGCAGATTTGACAAAAGTAAAGCGATAAGTGCTTTATTGTAGCAAATAGTTTGAAAAATGGCTGTTCTGCTATGCCTGAATCTATTTGCAGATGCGATTCTAGGCGAACAAAGCGTCTATTTTAGGTGATATTATATCATTTTCACCAATACACACCGTCTTTCTCCAAACAGACTACTACTTTTTAGGTCTAAACATACTGGATTCCGAGTAAAAAGTCCTTATCTTTTGGTGAAAAAGTACCTGTCCGTCGGAGAAAGAGTATACGGATTTTGGTAGAAAGGGTTATGCCTGTGGTGAAAAGAGTGCTGTAAGGTTATTTTTTCTTCTAGAAGGGGTTTTTATATAGCTGTTTGAGAAGTGATAAAAGAATCAATTTTAAGTGAATATGGTATTATATTTACTCGAATTAGATTCTCTATGCAGTAAAATAATGTTGATTGTATGCTGCTGCTTGCAATATGAAAAAGCTAAACTTCGTCCTGTACGGTTATCTGTTTTAGCATTTACAGAAAGACGAGATAGTGCCTGTGTGAGCGGGGTTAATTGTCATAATGTCAAAAAGATACGCTAAGCTGTGATTTTACAGTTTAGCGTATCTTTTTTTTGTATAAAGCTCTTCGTTCTAAAGTCGCTCGTAAGTGTAGAATGTAAAAGCATAGGCATGCTTCTCATCTGCCTCGAAAACTTCTTTTTCCACCTCTTTCCACTCAGCAAAATTGATCTCAGGGAAAAATGTATCAGCATCTTCAAAAGCATGATGAATGCGTGTAAGATACAACTTATTTGCCATCGGCATTGCTTGTGTATATACGGATGCACCACCAATAATAAATACCTCTTCCTCTTTTTCGCACAGCGTAAGTGCTTCTTCGAGAGATTGACATACGAAAGAATCTACATACCCCTCTTCGTGTAGCGAGGTTAGTATTACATTCTTCCGTTTCGGAAGTGCTCCGTTCGGAAGCGATTCAAATGTTTTGCGTCCCATCACGATTGCTTTACCCATGGTAATGGCTTTGAATCGTTTGAGGTCTAAAGGCAAGTAACACAACAGTTGTTGCTGTTTACCGATAGCGTTATTTTCTGCCACTGCAGCAATGATTGAAATAATACTCATACCGTTATCGTTTTTTTTAAGTAATGATTATTGTCTAATGAAATATAATTTATACGTTGCACGAATTGATAAAGATGATTTTTTTCATGCATTATCAACATTCGTTTTCAGTGATATTTGTACGCATGTACGCAGTACCAATACGCATAAATATAACACAATATTCAATAAAATAGTTGATATATGCAAGAAATTGAGTTTTAATTAGGTAAAATTATACAGACAATCGTGTCGTATGGGTTGAGATGAGTTAATTGTGTCGACTAGATCTTCTGTAAATAGCTAATTGACAAATAATTGATTGTTTAATTAGAAGGCTGATTTGTGAAGACGTAATTATTTGTTTGTTTACATTATGTACTATCAAGAAAATTATTATCTTTGTCAAACGTGTTTTGATATATACATGTATATCATAAGCATAGGAAATTATAATTTAAATAAAACGTATAAAGCGTATGGATCAATATTTTGATAAAGTAAAAGCGTATTTAATAGAGCTTGATTATGATATTATCTCTATTGACGAGCAAGAGTCTATTTTTATTGTAAATAGTACGGATGGAGGCATCTATAACTTAGTTATTGATTGCGAAGATCCTATTTTGATTGTCGAACAATATATGTTCGATATCAATGTAGAGCATGCGGCAGCCTACAAAACGCTCCTGCAAATCAATCGTGAAATAGTGCATGGCGCATTTGTTTTGGACGAAACAGGCAAGAAAGTTATTTTCAGAGATACATTACAATTAGAGAATCTTGATTTGAACGAGCTTCAAGCAACATTAAACTCACTAGAGCTTCTGTTGAGCGAGTTTTCGGCACAGTTAGTAAAATTAGCAAATTAATTTAAGCAAAAGAATAAACAATAATATGGGATTATTTAGTAGAATATTTAAAGTAGGACAAGCAGAGGCTAACTCTGTTGTTGATAAATTGGAAAACCCAATTAAACTTGCAGAGCAAGGAATTAGAGACTTAAAAAAAGATTTAGATAATAGCCTTCAAGCCTTAGCAGAGGTTAAAGCTGCTGCTATACGTTCGAAGCGTGATTTGGAAACATCAAAGAACCAATCACAAAACTACGAAGCTAAAGCAATTCAATTGGTACAGAAAGCAGAACGTGGCGAGGTATCGGTAGAAGATGCAGACCGTTTAGCAACAGAAGTTTTAGCACGCAAAGAGAGTGTAGACCAAGATGTGGTTCGCAATCAACGCGACACAGAGATGTTTGATAAGAATATCAGACAGTTGGATGCCAATGTAATGAAACTTCGTTCGGCAATTACGAAGTACGAAAACGAACTGAAAACGCTTAAAGCACGTGCAAGTGTTTCGGCTGCAACAAAGAAATTGAATAAATCATTGTCTAACGTTGATAGCTCGGGCACTATTTCGATGCTTGAAAGAATGAAAGAGAAAGTAGACCAAGACGAAGCTTTGGCTGAGGCTTATGGCGATATTGCTGGGCAACCATCTTCTTTAGATGATGAGATTGACAGCGTGTTAGGTTCTTCACCAAATGGATCTGATGCTTTGGCTGCGCTTAAAGCAAAAATGAAAAAATAATGCATAAGAAATAGCGCACTGGCATTGATGCTGGTGCGCTATTTTTTCGTTTTAATAAATAAAGAAGGCATGGGATTGTTCGACTTTTTTAAGAAAAAAGAAACTGAATCGACGTACGATGTTTCAAATATTACAGTTTTAGATCTGCAAGTAGGGTTTATTTTTGAGTACGATCTATCAACATGGGAGGTACAAGAGGCTTCGCAATACGACTGGGGAGACGACTATTTTACATCGGAATATAAAATTTCGGATGGCAATCGGGTACTATTTCTAAGCGTAGAGGATGATGATGAACTCTTCTTATCACTTACTGAAAAAGTAAAAGTACGTGTGCTCGGCGAAGATATTCCAGAATATATTGCTAAAAACGAGAAAGCACCAAGTAAGATAACATACAACGGTAAAGACTATTTCTTGGAGTCTGAAAACCCGGGTTACTTCAACGAACTAGGCTCTGAGGAGTGGGCAGAATTAATCTCTTGGGATTATGAGGATAAAGCAGGAGAAGATATTCTGTGTATTGAACGTTGGGGCGATTTTGAGTTCGAAGCTGCTGTAGGTAAAAATATAGAGGAGTACGAGATATCGAATATACTCCCTAATAAAAACTAGAATATGGATAAATTTGCAAAAATAGCGTTCGTCTGTTTGTTTGTATGTTTGCTGCTGAAGTCGTGTACATCAGCACCAAACAGTAACACCAAAAGCCCAGTCGACGAATTGATTAAAGAGATGAATGATGTCTCTAACTTCTCGATCATCTTATATGATATGGAGTTTGAAGAAAATACATTCTCTAAGGATATATACCGCCAGAAATATCAAATTATTACACCCAAGAAAGATGGTGAAATAGATGTAAAAGAGACAGGATGGAAAGATGTATCAAGTAAATTCTTCCAAGCCAATGTGAATAACATGGGCATGGAGATTGCGAGCAAGGTAGACGGTAAGTTAAGCAAAACAGCTGTTCCGGCTGGCTACTCTCAATATGTAGGTAATTCTCAATATGGACAATGGTCGAACAGAGGAGGTTCGTCTTTTTGGGAGTTTTATGGTAAATATGCTATGATGAGTTCGCTATTCAATATGATGTCTCCAATTAACAGAGGCTCGTATGACGATTATTCTCGCAATTACCGTAACACAAACCGCCCTTACTATGGTACCAGTGGCGGAACAACCTACGGAACTGCATCGACGATGAAAAATAGGGGAACAACAAGCTCGTGGGGTAAATCTCAATCGGCTTTTAAATCAAGCGTACAAAGGCGTGTGAGTAGAAGTAGTGGCTCGTCAACGCGTACAGGTAGATCATCATCAAGCACATATCGCTCGCGCGGTGGTGGTTTTGGTAAATAATACAGTTTATACTTATGGATAATATAGTAGAATCAAGTTATTTAAACGATGCGTTCAATGCGATTGTTTATATACTTACAGCATTTTCCCTGTTTTGGGTAGGCAAACGTGTGTATCAACTGTTTCACCCAACGATTGATGTGCAAGATGAATTGGTTATAAAGGATAACTTCGCCTTTAGCATTGCGCATACAGGCTATTTTACAGGTCTTTTAATCGCTATTGGCGGAGCAATTGTAGGAGAATCAAACGGACTGATAGCAGATATCTTTGATATCTTGATTTATGGTTTACTCTCTATCTTGCTGCTAAATATGTCAATCTTTATCAATGCAAAAGTTATTTTGCGTCAGTTCTCTGTCGAAAAAGAGATTTGCGTAGACCGCAACGAAGGTACAGGCTTAGTAGAAGCAGCAAGTGCGATCGCTTCGGGATTGGTTATCTTCGGTGCCGTATCGGGCGATGCGATTGCTCCACTGTGGGCAATGGTGGATGGATCGAGTGACTACCTCTCTTACGCTCCTTATATGGGGATTGTTAATACGCTTCAGTATTGGTTTATCGGAATTGTATTGATGATATTCACGGCATGGTTTTACAATAAGATATTGCCTTACAATGCACTGGACGAAATTGAGAAAGATAATGTAGCTGTAGGTTTTGGTTTTGCAGGCGCATTGGTTGCGATTGCCATTCTTGTAAATCATGCACTGATGGGCGACTTTGAGAGTTGGACAGCTACCTTCACAAAAGTAGGATTTGAAATGCTTATTGGTATTATATTACTACCCGTAGCAAGATATCTTACCGACAAAATTTTACTTCCAGGGCAAAACCTTACAGATGAACTTGTAAACCAAGAGAAGGCAAATGTAGGTGCCGGACTTATCGAAGCATTTAGTTACATCGGTGGTGCAATTCTTATTACTTGGTGTATATAAAATAATTAATCTAACATCCTTGCATAGGATTCTTTTGCATGAAAATAAACAATAAATCGACAGTCTTAAAAGCTGCCATGTTCGCTACAGGTCTGTCTGGTATTGTAGCTGAATGTATATTATCGACACTGGCAACATACTTTTTAGGCGATTCGGTACTCCAATGGACCATGACGATGTCTGTAATGATGTTTGCCATGGGTGTAGGTAGTCGCGTTAGTAAACTGTTTAAGAAAAACCTGCTACGCAAATTTTTGTGCGTAGAGTTTTTCTTATCCATAGCGGTAGCATTCTCCTCTATTCTTGTGTATACAGCTGCGGCTTATACTGAATATACGGCATTTATTATTTATATAATATCTATTTTTGTAGGTCTGTTTATCGGTATGGAGATACCTTTGGTAATCCGGATTAACGAAGAGAATGAGACACTACGCTCCAATGTGTCGAGCATTATGGAGCAAGATTATTATGGAAGTTTAATTGGTGGTATATTCTTTGCATTCATCGGATTACCATTCTTAGGATTAACCTATACGCCTTTTGTACTCGGGTTGTTAAACTTTACGGTTGCTATTGTAGTGCTTGCCATGCTTTGGAAACAGCAAAGCGCTTCAAATAAACGTGTGCTTGGCTACGGTGGAGCAGCGGTATTTACGCTTATAATGATTGGGCTATACTTTGCAAAACCAATTATATTATATGGTGAGCAAAATCGCTATAAGGATAAAATAGTATACGAAGAGCAGAGCCGTTACCAAAAGATTGTTATCACGAAATGGCACAACGACCATTGGCTGTTCTTAGATGGTAACCAGCAGTTAAGCTCGTTCGATGAAGCATTGTATCACGAACCCTTAGTGCATCCTGCGATGCAGTTGGTAAAGCATCCTCAAAATGTTTTGATTTTAGGTGGTGGAGATGGTTGTGCTGCACGCGAAGTGTTTAAGTATCCTTCCGTAAAAAGCATTGATATTGTCGATATTGATCCAGCTATGACGCTCTTAGGGCAAAAGAATCCGATCATTGTAGACTTAAACAAGAATGCAATGAACGATGCACGTATTAATATCATCAATCAAGATGCCTACAAGTATTTAGAGGATATTAAAACCTATTACGATGTTATAATCATTGATCTTACCGATCCTAAAACGGTAGAACTTGGGCGACTCTATTCGCAAGAGTTTTACAGTTTATGCAATAGACATTTGCGTCCTAATGGAATTATTATAACACAAGCAGGCAGCCCCTATTATGCTATCGATGCCTTTAATTGTATCAAGAAAACAGTGGCAGAAGCGGGTTTTGGTGTTATCCCCATGCATAACCAAGTGTTAACAATGGGAGAATGGGGCTGGATTATCGGTTCTAAAGCACTTACAAGCGATCAACTAAAAACGGCAACACGTTCACTTACCTTTGACAATGTAGAAACTGAGTGGATTAACAACGATGCCATGTTGCTGATCACCTCTTTTGGAAAAGACTTCTACGATAAAAGCAATAAAGAGATACGTGTAAATAAAATACATGACCCTGTATTATATAAGTATTACTTAGAGGGTCATTGGGAAATATACTAAATCTATGGAATATAAATATATAGAACCATCAATCTATAACTATCAAGTATGGGTTGATGAAACTGAGCCTAAGATATTACACAGCAAGCTCCAAACAATATTGGAAGCCTCAGGCTACACAATATTGAATCAAATAGCGCATAACTTCCCTATTCAAGGATATACGTGCTTATGGCTATTGGCAGAGAGCCATTTAGCTGTGCATACATTCCCCGAAAGCAACCGTTCTTATATTGAACTTAGCGGATGCAATAAGGAGATGAATAGAAGTTTTGTAGCGTTGTTTCAGGAGGAGTTTGTGATTATAGAGAGGCAAGAGGACGAGAAAGTATAATGCTTCGATAAACTAAATAAAAGATGCCCGTTAAATGAATTATCAATTAATTCATTTAACGGGCATCTTTTAATAGTAATGTCTTATTAAACCGCCACAATCCCCTTTATATGTGGATGAGGATCATATCCTTCGAGGGTGAAATCTTCGAATTTGAAATCAAAGATATCTTTAATGTCAGGATTAATAGTCATTGTTGGCAGTGTGCGTGTTTCGCGCGAGAGCTGTAGTTTTACTTGATCGAGGTGATTTAAGTAAATATGAGCATCTCCCAATGTATGGATAAATTCGCCTGCTTGTAGTCCTGTTACTTGCGCCATCATCTGTAGGAGTAGCGCGTACGAAGCAATATTGAACGGTACACCCAAGAAGATATCGGCACTGCGTTGGTAGAGTTGTAAGCTTAATTTACCGTTTGCCACATAAAATTGGAAAAAGGCGTGGCAAGGAGGGAGGTTCATATTATCTAAGTCGCCCACGTTCCAAGCACTCACAATAATGCGGCGCGAGTCTGGGTTGTTTTTGATCGTATTTACAGCCTCCGTTATTTGATCTATCGAGCCGCCTTTATAATCGGGCCACGAACGCCATTGATAACCATATATATGTCCTAAATCGCCAGATGCATCTGCCCACTCATTCCAAATACGGATACCATGCTCTTGTAGATAGGCGGTGTTTGTATCGCCCTTTAAGAACCAAAGTAATTCGTGAATAATAGATTTAAGGTGAAGCTTTTTTGTAGTAAGCATCGGGAAACCCTCTTCTAAATTAAAACGCATTTGGTGACCAAACACACTGATTGTGCCTGTCCCTGTGCGATCCTCTTTTTTTGCCCCTTCGGCAAGAACTCTTTCTAACAGATCAGTATATTGTTTCATATTCTTGTTTAAATATTGTTTTTGCCAACAAAAGTACTAAAATGTTTCCGTTTAAGATTGATAGAATAAAAAAAAGTACTTACTTTGTAACCTACTAATTGTAAGTAAAACTAATTAACAAGACAAGATACTAACCATGATTTGGAATGAAACTGTAGAGTGTATGAGCCGCGAAGAGATGCGTAAACTTCAGAGTATACGATTGAAAAATGTAGTGGAGCGCGCTTATCACAATACCCCTTTTTATAGAGCAAAAATGCAAGAGATGGGGATTACCCCAGATGATATAGCGTCTATTGATGATATAACAAAATTACCTTTTACTGTAAAACAGGATTTAAGAGGTAATTATCCTTTCGGCTTAATGGCAGTTCCGATGTCAGAAGTGGTGCGTTTGCATGCTTCGTCGGGTACAACAGGTAAGCCTATTGTGGTGGGATATACGCGTAAGGATCTTTCGATTTGGAGCGAAGTAGTAGCCCGTTGTTTAGCTGCTTGTGGTGTTACACGTAACGATGCTGTACAGGTATCTTACGGTTATGGCCTTTTTACTGGTGGCTTAGGACTGCATAACGGTATTGAGAACTTAGGCGGAACAGTGATTCCGATGAGTAGTGGAAATACACAGAAGCAGATCCAAATTATGCACGACTTTGGCGCAAAAGTATTGGCTTGTACCCCTTCGTATGCACTGTTTTTGGCAGAAGCAATCAAAGACTCGGGTATACCAAGAGAGGAGTTCCAACTTAAAACCGGCGTGTTTGGAGCTGAACCGTGGACAGAGAATATGCGTAAAGATATTGAAGAAAAACTAGGTATTAAAGCATATGATATATATGGGTTGACAGAGATTATCGGTCCAGGCGTAGGAAGTGAGTGCGAACACCAAGATGGAACACATCTTTGGGAAGATCACTTTTTCCCAGAACTAATCGATCCTGTAACATTGCAGCCTGTTGAGCCAGGTCAGCCAGGTGAATTGGTGTTTACCACCATTACTAAAGAGGGTATGCCGATGATTCGTTATCGCACGCGCGATTTAACAACGCTGAACTATGAGCCATGTGCTTGTGGGCGTACAGCAGTGCGTATGAGTAAAATCTTAGGTCGTAGCGACGATATGTTAATTATCCGTGGTGTAAACGTATTCCCATCACAAGTAGAATCTGTGATATTAGAGATGGAAGAGTTTGAACCACACTATCTATTGGTGGTAGACCGAGTAAACAATACGGATACACTCGAAGTACAAGTAGAGCTACGTGCAGAATTCTATACCGACGAGATGAGTAAAATGATTGCACTCAAAAAGAAAATTGCGCACAATTTACAGAGTGTACTAGGCATCTCACCAGCTATTAAAATTGTAGAGCCTCGTAGTATTGAGCGTAGTCAAGGTAAAGCAAAACGTGTGATTGATAATAGAAAATTAATTTAAATAAAAATAGTAGATACAATGCTTATAAAACAACTCTCTATTTTCTTAGAAAATAAAAAAGGAAGATTTACCGAAGTAGCACAAATACTAGGTAAAGCAGGCGTGAATATGTCGGCATTTACAGTATCTGAAAACTCAGACTTTGGTATCTTAAGACTCATTGTTTCTGACACCGATAAAGCTTTGGAGGTGTTACGTGAGAACTTATATGCTGTAAGTGTGGCAGATGTCGTATGCCTACATTGTCCTAATCAACCAGGATCACTTGCAAGAGCTATGCAGATAATAACAGATGCAGGTGTATTTATCGAGTACATGTATGCTTTTTCGCAAGGAGATGCAGCTAATGTGATTTTAAGAACCGACAATGTAGCACGCTGTGCTGAGGTGCTTAAAGAGAATAAGTTGCAGCTATTGGCAGCATCTGATTTGTATAAGTTATAATTATTAACATTTTCCATGTTGGATGTTCGTATGGAATATCTAACTTTGCAGGCTAAAAGTATGTGAATGAAAAAGATTATATATTTTCTGATGGTGACGCTCTTGTTAAGTGCTTGTGGTGAGTACAACAACATATTAAAGAGTACAGATTATGAATTGAAATATTCATATGCAAAGAAATATTTCAACCAAGAGAAGTTTTCAAAAGCTTCTGTTTTATTAGAAGAGTTAGTGCCTATATTTAAAGGAACGGCTTATGCTGAAGAGTCTTTGTACCTTTTGGCACAGAGTTTTTATGGCCAACAAGATTACATAACGGCCTCACAGTATTTTAACACGTACTATACAAATTATCCAACAGGAGAGTTTGTCGAGTTGGCACGTTATTATTCGGGATATGGTTTGTATTTAGATTCGCCAGATGCTCGTTTAGATCAAGCACAAACATATAAAGCAATTGAAGAGTTGCAACTCTATATGGAATATTATCCACAGAGTGAACGCGCAGCTGATGCTCAAAAGATAATGTTTGATTTACAAGAGAAATTAGCATATAAAGAATATCTTGCAGCAAAATTGTATTATAGTTTAGGAAATCACTTAGGATTGAATAACTATAAATCTTGTGTGATAACATCACAGAATGCATTGAAGGATTATCCTTTCTCTAAATATAGAGAGGAACTTATGTATTTAGTGATTCAGTCGAAGTATGACATGGCAAGGTTAAGTGTCGAAGAAAAACTTCAAGGGCGTTACCGTGATGTAGTGGATGAGTATTACAACTACAAAGCTGAATATCCAGAGGGTACATATATGAAGCAAGTGCAAAGATTCTTTGACAAAGCAAGCGAAAAGATAACAGATGTATATTAACGAATATAATCAATAATAAAGAAGATGGATTACAGAAAGTCTAATGCTCCTACCAATACCATTACTCGTGACATGATGACGTTGTGCGAGGATACTGGAAATGTATACGAGACAGTGAAGATTATTGCAAAGAGATCAAACCAAATCAGCGTAGAGATTAAGCAAGATCTTGAGAAAAAACTTCAAGAATTTGCCTCTTTCAATGATAACTTGGAAGAAGTGTTCGAGAATAGAGAGCAGATCGAGATTTCACGTTATTATGAGAAATTGCCTAAATCTACTTTGATCGCAGCGCAAGAGTATAAAGATGATAACGTTTATCATAAAAATCCAGCAAGAGAGATCTAAAAGTAAACAAGCAAGGTATAAATACAGAAAAGGCAGATCCGATTGTGGGTCCGCCTTTTTTTTAAGATAAGAATAAGATATGTTACAACGAATACAAACCGTATATTTATTGATAATCACCATTTTAATGATGTTAGTACTCTTTATGCCATTGGCTTTGATGCAGGCAGGAGCGTTATTTTATACATTTGAAGTAATGGGACTTTCTGCTATTAAAGAACCTGTAGAGTTGCTTTATCCTACGTGGGCACTTGCTGCTTTAACAGGCGTATCAGCACTATTGGCACTTATAACCATATTTTTGTATAAGAATAGAGTATTGCAAATTCGCTTATGTGTGTTCAATACTGTTTTAATGCTTGGCTTTTATGCACTATTTGCTTTCTATACACTGAATTTTAAAGCAGATTTGCAAGCAGAATTAATGGTTAAGATTGCATTATCTTTTCCTTTGATAGGCTTAATCCTTAATTATCTTGCCATCAGATCTATTGGGGCAGATGAGATGTTAGTACGTTCGTTGAACCGTTTGCGATAATAAAGAGGTGCTTTTTAGGTGTAATGAATTTGATCTGTTGTATCTAAATTTAATTAAACCTGTTAGAGGTGTCGATTTTATATTGTATATTTGTTGCAAGATTAAAATAGCAATTGAAAGAATAAAATAGAATTCAAATAAAATGAAATATAATACTGAAGTAAAGCGGTTGATCCTTCCTGAATATGGTAGAAATATTCAAAACATGGTAGATCACTGCCTAACTATCGAAGATGCAGTAGAGCGTAAGCGATGTGCTAATTCGATTATTAACATCATGGGCTGTATGTTTCCCCATCTACGTGATGTAAACGATTTTAAGCATATTTTATGGGATCATCTCGCTATTATGTCCGATTTTCAATTGGATATCGAGTATCCTTACGAGATTATTAAAAAAGAAGACTTGTATAGCCGCCCGCCCATTGTGCCTTATAACGATGGACGTATACGCTACAAACACTATGGTAAAACATTGGAAAACATGATTAAACGTGCCAATGATTACCCTGAAGGTGAAGAGAAAGATGTTTTAATTAAACTCTTAGCTAACCAGATGAAAAAGTCTTTCTTGACATGGAATAAAGAGACAGTAGATGATCGTAAGATCTTTGATGACTTAGCGGAGCTATCGGGTGGACAGATAATTCTTGATGAGGAGCAATATAGATTGACAGCATCAAGAGATATATTAGCACGAAAAAATAAAAATTATATAAGAAAAGCGGGTAGATAACCGCTTTTCTTATTTTGGAATTAATAAATAGCTAAAACAAGCAATATGGCATCATTTGTAATAGAAGGAGGTTATAAATTATCAGGTGAAATAACACCTCAAGGAGCGAAGAATGAAGCGTTACAGGTAATTTGTGCGGTGTTGTTAACACGTGAACAGATTACGATCAGCAATATCCCTGATATTCTGGATGTAAATAACTTGATTCAGTTACTTCGTGAAATGGGCGTACTTGTAGAACGCCTTTCGGCAGATACGTATACGTTTCAGGCTGATAATGTGGATTTAGACTATTTAAGAACAGATGATTTCATCAAACGGAGTGCTTCGTTAAGAGGTTCTGTTATGATTGTTGGTCCGCTTGTAACTCGTTTTGGTAGAGCGGTTATTCCTAAACCAGGAGGAGATAAGATTGGACGTCGCCGGTTGGATACACACTTTGTGGGAATTCAGAAGCTAGGTGCACAGTTTGATTACAATCCATCGGAACAGCTATATGAAATATCAGCTTCACGTTTGAAAGGAGCCTATATGTTGTTAGACGAAGCTTCAGTAACAGGAACAGCCAATATTTTGATGGCTGCTGTATTGGCAGAAGGTGTTACCACCATCTACAATGCTGCATGCGAACCCTATCTGCAACAACTATCAAAAATGTTGAACCGCATGGGTGCTAAAATCACAGGTGTAGGTTCGAACCTATTGCATATAGAAGGTGTTACGGCACTTTCGGGCTGCGAACATCGCATTTTGCCTGATATGATTGAGGTCGGAAGTTTTATCGGAATGGCTGCCATGACGGGGTCTTCGATTACCATTAAAGATGTGGCTTATGATGAATTGGGTATTATTCCTGATGCATTCCGTCGCCTAGGCATTAAAGTGGTGCAGCAAGGCGATGATATCTTTATACCAGAACAAGATCATTACGAAATAGATACTTTTATTGATGGTTCGATCATGACAATATCGGATGCACCATGGCCTGGATTAACGCCAGATCTATTGAGTGTACTGCTTGTTGTAGCAACACAGGCGATAGGTAGTGTGTTGATTCATCAGAAAATGTTTGAGAGTAGACTCTTCTTTGTTGATAAATTGATTGATATGGGTGCACAGATTATCCTTTGTGATCCGCACCGTGCTACGGTTATAGGATTAGGGAAAAGCTATACATTACGTGGATCGGCAATGGTTTCGCCAGATATTCGAGCTGGTATTGCTTTGCTAATCGCGGCAATGAGTGCCGAGGGTGTAAGCCATATCCATAACATCGATCAAATTGATAGAGGATATCAAGATATAGATAAAAGATTAATTAAATTGGGGGCTCGAATTACCCGCTTATAATAAATTACATGATAAGAAAAGATGACGTAGTTAAGATCGGATATTTCGCTAAGCCGCATGGCATAAAGGGTGAAGTAGCACTTAATTTTACAAATGATATTTTTGATCGTACAGACTGTTCTTATTTAATTGCAGAGCTAGAGGGTATCTTGGTGCCTTTCTTTGTAGAAGAGTACCGTTTCAAAAGCGATACAACTGCGTTGATTCGCTTCGAAAATGTAACAACAGAAGAGGGAGCGCGCGAGTTTACAGGGCTGCAAGTATATTTTCCGAAAGAGTTGTTGCAAGCAGAAGACCTTGAAGAGGATTATACTTGGAACTATTACGTCGGATTTAAGCTTGTAGATGATGTTCATGGCGAAATTGGCGTGATTGAAAGTGTAGACGAGAGTACAATCAACATTCTTTTTCAACTTACCGCTAATGGAGAGGAACTTTTGATTCCTGCTGCAGAAGAATTAATTACTGAAATCAATCATGATCAGAAGCTTCTCTATATGCAAATCCCTGAGGGGTTGTTAAATTTGGAGGATGTAACTGAAATTTGCTAATGTGTTATGGACAAGAAAACGAAATTTAAACAGTTTTGGCAAAAGATGAGGCTTAAATACAAGTTTTCCTTCTTTAACGAAGGAACGCTTGAAGAGGTTTGGTCTATTAAACTATCCCACCTATCAACCTTGATAGGATTGGGGGTATTTTCCATTTTAGTGTTTATACTAACTTCGCTGATTATCATTAAGACACCAATTCGCAACTACTTGCCTGGATACTTGCCTGTCGAGGTGCGCGAAGAGATTATACAGAATGCCTTACGTACAGACTCGATCGAGCAAATTATCTCGACTCAAGCACTTTACTTAAGCAATATACAGGGTATACTAAACGGTACAATGTCGATAGATTCTATCCATAAAGTAGATTCAATGGCACGTATGGGCGATCAATTCGATATTGTAACGTCAGACAAAGAAAAAAACTTTATTGCTTCGTTCGAAGCTGAAGAGAAATACAACCTTACGGTACTCACTCCACAAAAGCCTTTAGCTGAGGGAGTCTTTTTTTTTAAACCAGTCAAAGGTGTGATCTCTTCGGAATATGATAAAAAGATAAAACACTATGGTGTTGATCTAGTAGCAGCCAAGAACGAACATATTTTATCTACGCTCGATGGCACAGTCATCTTTACTGGTGATGATCCAGATTACGGGCAAACAATCCAGATACAACACACCAATGGTTTCGTCTCTATTTACAAGCACAACAACCATCTATTTAAAAAAGTGGGTGATACGGTAATAGCTGGTGAAGCCATCGCTGTGATTGGTAATACGGGCGAATTATCTACAGGTCCGCATTTACATTTTGAATTATGGTATAACGGACGCTCCGTTAATCCCGCAGAATACATCGCATTTTAATTTGAACCAATGAAACGACAACTAGCAATTTTAGGCTCTACAGGCTCTATCGGTACGCAAGCGCTACAGGTAGTGAGTGAACACAGAGACCTTTTCGAAATATACGCACTTACTGCCAACAATCAAGTAGAACTCTTGATAGAGCAGGCGCGTGCCTTTATGCCTGAGGTAGTGGTAATTGCTAACGAAGCGAAATACCTTATCTTGAAAGAGGCTTTAAAAGATTTGCCAATCAAAGTGTGGGCAGGAAGTGATGCGATTGCCCAAGTGGTAGAGGCGGAACCGATTGATTTAGTACTTACCGCTATGGTAGGCTATTCAGGCGTGAAACCAACGATTCAGGCTATTCGCGCTGGTAAAGCGATCGCTTTGGCAAACAAAGAGACGTTAGTTGTAGCAGGAGAACTAATTACACAATTGGCTCACGAGCATAAAGTTCCTATTCTTCCTGTAGATTCAGAGCACTCTGCTATCTTTCAGTGTTTAGTAGGAGATTGGGAGAATCCAATCGAAAAGATTATACTCACAGCTTCGGGAGGTCCTTTTAGAACAAAAACGATGGATGAATTGGCACACGTTACGTGCGCTCAAGCCCTGAAACACCCAAATTGGGAGATGGGCGCGAAGGTTACCATCGATTCAGCCTCTTTAATGAATAAGGGATTTGAGATGATCGAAGCAAAGTGGTTGTTTGGTGTAGAACCAGATAAGATAGAGGTGTTGGTACATCCACAATCTATTATTCATTCGATGGTTCAATTTGAAGATGGATCAGTTAAAGCACAGTTAGGCATTCCGGATATGAAATTGCCTATTAGTTATGCCTTTTCGTATCCGAAACGACTTGTAAGCAGCGAACCTCGCTTAAACTTTGCTGATTATGCGCAGTTAACGTTCGAGGCACCAGCTATGGATCGCTTCCGCAATTTAGCTTTTGCCTTTGATGCGATTCGTACAGGAGGTAATATGCCTTGTGTGCTGAATGCGGCGAACGAAATTGTTGTAGAAGCCTTTCTTAAAGAGCGTATCGGATTCTTACAAATGAGTGATGTGATAGAGCAGGTAATGCAAAAGTCCTCTTTTATAGCACATCCAGCGTACGATGATTATGTGGATACAGACCGTGAAGCACGTTTGCTAACGCAATCATTATTTTAATAGAAACAATTAGCTAATAATATATTAACACATAATTAATGGAAACATTTTTGATTAAAGCAATACAGCTCCTCCTTAGCTTATCTATCTTGGTAGCTGTGCATGAATTCGGACATTTCATATTTGCTCGTATATTTAAAGTAAGGGTAGAGAAATTTTACCTCTTTTTTGATCCTTGGTTCTCCCTATTCAAGTATAAACCTAAAAACAGTGATACAGAATATGGTATTGGATGGTTGCCATTAGGCGGCTATTGCAAGATATCAGGAATGATTGATGAGTCAATGGACAAAGAGCAGTTGGCTAAGCCAGCCGAGCCGTATGAATTCCGCGCTAAACCAGCCGGACAACGCCTAATGATTATGATTGCAGGTGTTGTATTTAACTTTATCTTAGCCCTATTTATCTACTCAATGATACTATTCACTTGGGGAGATTCTTATATTCCTTTGAAGAAAATGAATATGGGTATGTATTACAGCGAAACAGCAAAACAAATTGGCTTTCAAGATGGCGACCAATTAGTAGCCGCTGATGGTGTGGCGCAAGATCGCTTTAATCCCGAAGTGTTTGCAAAAGCAGCAGAGGTTACCGTAAATAGAAATGGCGAATCAATCCGCATTGTTATGCCCGAAGATTTTATCCAACGCATGATGCGTGATAAAAAAGGCTTTGCAGGCTTACGCTATCCAATGATTGTAGAGGGTGTTTCGGAAGATATGGCAGCAGCAAAAGCAGGCATACAAGCTAACGATAGCATTATTTCAATAAACGGAAAAACAACTCCAACATTCGAAGAGGTAGGCGAATTGCTTGCCGAAAACAAAGGCGAAGCAGTAGAAGTAGGATTTGTTAGAGCAGGCGTAGCCCAGTCTCTATCCGTTACAACAGACTCATTGGGTCGTATCGGTGTCTTTGTGCGCAGCCCCGCAATATTATATGGTATTGCACAAACTAATTACGGATTTTTCGAATCATTTCCCGCAGGTGTCACTAAAGGTGTGAATACACTTAAAGGGTATGTAACGGATATGAAATATGTATTTACAAAAGAAGGAGCTGCTAGTTTAGGTGGTTTTGGAACAATTGGAGGTTTATTCCCAGCATCATTTGATTGGCAAATGTTTTGGGAGAAAACAGCTTTCCTATCAATCATCCTTGCCTTTATGAATATCCTTCCGATACCAGC
>CAMQTD010000006.1 GCA_947036995.1 uncultured Parabacteroides sp. | reverse complement strand
GATGCACTGAAAAAACTAGAGGCACACACATGGCATGGCAATATCCGTGAGTTAGAACATGCAATTGAAAAGGCAGTTATTCTGAGTGGAGGCACTATGCTTACAGCCAATTCGTTTCTGTTTGCCGAACAAACTGAAACGGTAGAAGTTGGTAATACCCCCATAACATTGGAAGAGATGGAGCAGCAGATGATTGAGAAAACACTGCATAGCTGCGAAGGAAACCTATCCGCTGTAGCTGCACAGCTAGGCATTAGCCGCCAGACGTTATACAATAAAATGAAGAAATTTAACCTATAACCCCATGATTCGATCCATTCAAACACGTTTAATAATCTGTCTGTCGCTGCTGGTATTTGCTTCGGTAGGGCTAACTACGGTTGTGCTTCGTTTTTCAGAAATTGATGGATCAATTGTGTTTCTGTCGGTGTTCTGCTTTGTGGCGATGCTGATCTTTTCGGTATATACTATCTTCGACTGTTTTCGGATCTATTTGAATAAGATATCTTTTCTGCTTGATGCGGTAGATAACAAAGATTATACGTTTCGTTTTGCCGAAGATTCAGGTTCGATGCGCGAGCGGTTCACACACCAAACATTGAATAGAATAAAGGATATTCTTCTTCAAAAAAGAGAAGAAATTATAATACAAGAGCAGTACTACGAATTGATTCTGGACAAGAGTCAAACAGGTTTTATCGTGTGCGATGCAAAAGGTTTTATCTCTCAACAAAACAAATCGGCCAAATCTTTATTGGGACTAACCGTTCTGACACATGTTGCACAATTAGAGCGTGTCGATGTTGGTCTGACCTCTTTTATTACAACATTAGGTTCGGAAGAGAATCGCTCGTTTACGATTGCATCTGAAAGTGGTAGCCGAACACTCTCCTTTCGGGGTATTTATTTTACGCGTAAGGGAGAGCGGCTTCAGATGATTACGATCAATGATATCAGTGCCGAGCTGGAAGAGAAGGAGTTGGAGTCGTGGATTAGACTTACGCGCGTATTAACACACGAGATAATGAATAGCGTAGCACCTATCCGTTCGCTTAGCGAGTTGTTACTTGCCAACGAGCAGGTTTCTGATCTGGAGAGACGACGTAGTATGCAGATTATTCAAACAACATCCAATAATTTGATCTCTTTCGTAGAGCATTACCGCCGCTTTTCTCGTCTCCCAATGCCCGAAAAGGAGGCTGTAGGAGTAGAGGAGTTACTTATGCAGTGCCGTAGGTTGATGATACAAGAAATCCCAGCATCTATAAAATTTTATGTAGATGTAGATCCCAATATCCCACCACTTAATATAGACAAAGGACAGGTGATGCAGGTGTTGATCAATCTAATCAGAAATGCTTTTGAGGCAATACCCGATTCGGCACACGGACGCATTCGGCTATCGGCTAAGTATTACAAATCGGGTAAATGGGCTATTGGTGTGGCAAACAATGGAACACCCATTGATAAGGAGATGCAAGATCAACTCTTTGTGCCCTTCTTTACAACAAAAGAGGGTGGCTCGGGTATCGGATTAAGTATCTCTAAGCAGATTGTACGCAATCATCAAGGGAACTTACAGTTGGCTTATTCTACGCAAAAGGAGACGCTGTTTACGTTGAACTTTGGATAACATAACGAAAGGGGTATATTTATTCTGTTATTGAACAAATATACCCCTTACCTTTTTTGTCATAAATCAATAAGCACCATCTACATGATTATCTACATTCTGAGAGTAGTCGAAGCCTGCTTCTTTTCTCTTTTCATGAAATTCTTTGTTGGTACGGTGCAGTTTTTTTAGTTCGTACGCTAGCTTGATACGGAATACACCAATAAAAAGGAAGGCAAATGCCACAATATAAACAACTGATAATGCACCAAATAGTGGTTGCCAAAGGATGGTGACAGCACAGATAATAGCCAAAATGCCAAGTGTTATGTACCAACCCCAATCTTTTGTACCATATCGACGTAGGTCAAAAGCATATCCTATAGATGAGAACCCTCTAAACATTAACCAGAAGGCAATAACGAATGGTAATATAGCCATGCTCATACCGGGGTAAAACATCAAGTACATACCAATAAGTATATCTATAATACCCGAAGCAATGTACCAGCCCCAACTAGAAAGAGTCTCTTTGTTAGTAATCGCAAACGCCATTTCGAAGAAGCCACTGATAAACATTGTTACACCAAATAGGATGCTGAGTGTTATGTAGCTAATCACTGGAGCAGACATCAATAGAAATCCTACACCAATAAATACAATACCTAAAATAAGTGAGAGCCACCAGTTTTTGATGGCAAAGTTAATTCGATCAAAGAAAGTTTTCATATCAACTGTTTTTGTTTGTATATGTCTTAGATTATCTAAGCTATACAAACTAAACAAAAAGATATATTCAGTAGTTTACCAAAACAGTTGTTTTATGCAAAAAAACAAACTGAAAAGTCTACGTTGTATAGTATTGGTAAAACCAATCATAATCTAAAAACAGGTTCCAGAAATAATTTGTACGGTAATACTTTTTATACTCTTCGGGAATATCCATACGTATCTTCTTATCAAATATCTTTTTTAGTACCTCCACACGGTTGCTGCCAGCATTGAAATGGATCTTCTCTTTTTGGATGCGAAACCAGAGGAAGCGCACCTCTTTCAATATATTGTTGTTGAGTTTCAACACCTCTATCGCCTCCACTTTACGTGGGTCGCGATCTATAGGATACATCAATCCCGTTTTAGTGTAGGCAATAATGTTTTCTATATCGGGGAGGTAGATAAGGGGGATGATATGTTTATTGCCGCGTTTGTTATTGCAGCAACAACTTTTGAAGCTGCTGTCGCTCAAAATACCATTACACGAGGCAACCATATTGGTATAGGTTACTGTGTGCGGGTAGGGGGGCTGTGCCCATGTTTCGAGGTACGCCTCTAAATGAACGACTTGATTAAAGAAAGGGGTATATACTTTGTACAGGTCGAAGGTGTTACGAGGTTCAGATATTGGGATAACATGCTCTATTGTTATCTCTTTACCGTGTAGGTTACGCATGCAGTAGCAGCAGCGCCTCTCTTGCTCTTCGATTAAAACCTGACGCACCTCTCTTCTGAATCGAGTGCGTCCAAATTCGGCATAAAAAGGTGTCCACACCCGCTCTTTACATAAAGCAAGAAATTCATCAACTAAAGCATTACATCTATTCGTATTTAAAGATTTATCTATGTATTTCATGGCCTAAGGATAAGCGAAGTTATTAATCTATCAAACGCAATCTCTCCGTAATCTTTTGAATCGTATCTGAATTAGCACCTGTTAGCTGTACGATCTTTTGATATACTGCGAGTGCCTCTTTATCCAATCCTTGATCTTTGAGAATAAAGAAATCATCAATATACTCATCCAGATCAAGCGGACGTGCAGGGGTATTCATTGCACCCGTAAGGCTTGTATTGTAATCAACCCCAAAGATATTGGGTAGTACATCATTACTATATACGCCATCGCGCTGCGTCATGCGGATAATTTGGTTTTTCTCGTCTTGCACAAAGTTCGAAATAACCAGTGGTGAGTGTGTAGTAACAATAAATTGTATGTTCGGGAAGGTGCTTTTGAGGCGTTGTAACACCTCTTGCTCGAGTGTAGGGTGTAGGTGCAGGTCTATTTCGTCGATAAGTACGATTCCGAAAATCTCATCTAGCTCACCAGCCCCATTGAGTGTAAAGGAGCGGTATGCAATATCAAACACCATCGAAAAGATACGTTTGTATCCTGCGGGTAGGTTGTCAAAAATAGTTTTATCGCCATTGGCAAAAAGAAACTCAACATACCGATCGCTTCCACGATATTCTACAATAACATCAAGCACTTCGAAATCGTGATTCGTGAGGTGTGTTGAGGCGGAAAATTGTTTGATACAGGATGCAATAAAAATCAGTTCATCTTGAACGGCTTTTGCCTCTTTAGTGCGTATTTCGAGTGTGTTCTTCTCTTTGGTTAGCAGGGTTGTATTTGTTGATTTGGTACGTTTGATACGCTCTTTAGTCAGGTCGATCGCTGTTTTTAGGCTGCTCCATTTTTCCCATACGTTGATAAACCGATGGCGCCAAATGAGTGTACACGAGGTTTCGGCATCCCACTCGTAGTATCCAAAGTTACGAGGTAGCGGGTTGCTGCTTTTTAGTACTGCTGTAGCTTCTTTGTTTACGTTCGATTTTATATGAGGATACGAATCGGAGAAATAGGCAAATATAGGGCGTGCTTGGGTTTTATCCATTAACTCGATACAGGTGGTGTACGCCTTTTTATAGGGTGCGGTTTGTATCTTTCCGCTTGCACTGTTTTTCGTTAATGCCCAGTCTAGTGGGTGTGTCTCATCCTTAAAGAGTGTCGCCGCTGCTTTTATTTGGATCGGGTAGAGGTGGTCTCGTTCGTCTGCACAGAAAAAGGAATCACCTTTGCAGTATGGTGTCATATTAAGATATCCGGCACTAGCCGAAGCCGGACTTGCAATGCTTTTATCTTTGCTGAACAGAAAGCTTAAGCTCCGCTTAATGGCATCTACAACAGTGGTTTTACCCTCGCCGTTTTTTCCAATAAGTACAGTGGCTTCGGGTGCAAATTCGATTTTGTAATTACTAAAACACCTGAAGTTTTGGATTTCAAGTGAATTAAAAGTCATACTATTTTGTCCCATCTTCTATATCATTTTAGGTGTACTGGTAGCAAGCATTCTATATTGCTTGGTAATTACAAATGTAGCATAATCAAATTAAAAAAGAGCCTTAGCGCGTAATTTATTTACGGCTAAGGCTCTTTTTTAGATTTGATATTGTATGTGCAACTACTCTTTTTTTAGTAGTACTGTATCGATTGCTTTCTTTAATTCAGCTTTAGGCATTGCTCCTTTTGTCATCTGAGGCTTACCTTCCATTGGGATAAATAGGAGTGATGGGAGCGAACGGATACCAAAAACGGAAGCCAGCTCTTTCTCTTTGTCTGTATCTACTTTGTAGATATAAATCTCGTCACCATATTCTGCAGCAAGCTGATTTAAGATTGGCGCAATTGTTTTGCATGGTCCACACCATGTTGCGTAAAAGTCTACTATTGCAGGTTTATCTCCCAAGTATTTCCACTCGTTAGGATTCTTCTCATAGTTTGCAACCTTTGCAAGAAACTCAGCTTTAGTTAAACTGATTGTTTTTACTTTGACCTTTTTCTCTGTTTGTGTGGCTGTATTTGCTGATACATTTGCTTTCTTTTCAGCATTACAAGCAGTTATCACCGTAATTAAAGTCAATAACGTAATAAAAATTTTATTCATTTTCATTTGTCTCCTTTTTTATTGGATTGTATTTATAAAACTCAGAATTTAAAGTAAACAGCTTTGGATGCTTTAAATTCAACAAATAATTCGTTGGATTGTTTTCTCTCACAACCACAAAACAAAAGTATTCTATATTTTTGAATAAAACTACGCGCCAGAGGATATAGGTAGTTAAAGATAATAACACCGTATTTAATTATATATAAAACACGGTGTTGTCTGTTTAATTATTTGAATTACAACTTCGCCTCTACCATTACAGGGAAATGATCAGAAGGAAATCTTCCGTATTGAATGTCGTTAATTACACCATACTTTAGAATTTTTACCGATTGAGGAACAAAGATATAATCAATACGATCTTTCATTGCAGCATCTACCTTGTAACCGTGGTAGGTGCCATCTGTTCCGTAAGGTTTTGTTTCCGACACAAGTTTGCTGTCAAGTAACCAGCCACTATTCATTAATACCTGAATAGGCTCTTGGTTAGGTGTTGCGTTAAAATCTCCTGTACAGAAGAAAGGCGCATTACCTGCAATCTCTTTAATTTTTCGGAGTATCAGTTGCGACGATTCGTATCGAGCTACTTTTCCTTCGTGGTCGTAATGTACGTTGAAGAGGTAAAATGTTTTTTTGCTCTTTTTGTCTTTAAATTTAGCCCACGAGCAAAGTCTATTGCAACACGTTGCATCCCAGCCCTTACCAGGTATATCGGGTGTTTCGGATAACCAAAAGTCCCCTTTGTCTAATACGTTGAAACGATCTTTTTTATACACAATTGCAGAGTGTTCACCTTCCTCTATTCCATCTTCGCGTCCTACACCTACGTAGGCATAGTTGTCTAATGTAGCGATCTCTTTTAGTTGGTGTACAAATCCCTCTTGTGTGCCGAATATATCAAAGTCGTGGAATTGGATTAACTCCTTAACCATCTCTTTACGGTTCGACCACTGGTTTAATCCATCGCTTGGGGTATCCATGCGGAGGTTAAACGATGCAATGTTTAGTGTCGGTTTTTCTGCTGCACCCACCCATGTGGTTGCTAATAATAAGATTGAGATACATAAGTTTTTCATACGATCTATTTTTTAAATTTCCTTACTGGATTAAGAATTCGAGTCATCATAAACGATTGTTTGTGAAATATGAGTAGAGGAAGTGAAACCCCAATTACGAGTGCAAACATTACAAATATGACGGTAAGTCCATTTTTGAATATGCCCGTAACCAAACTTTGCTGTAACACTTGATCCGAGGTGTTAGCAAATTTCATAAGCGAAAGGATCAAGTTATAGGCAAACATACCTGGAATCATTGGAAGCAGTGAGGGGAACGAGAATACCTCGGCCGGACAATGTATCCGTTTGGCAAAAAAGATACTTAATAATCCAATGCATAGCGCAGCCAACAGTGTAGCTCCCGAAAGAGATAGGCTGGTGTTGTTCAGTAGATAGAATCGAAAAGAGTGTCCTACAAAAGCGAGTATCGCCGAAACTGCAATCGCTTTTTTAGGTGGATTAGATATAACGGCAAAACCGATAGAAGCAATGGCTGCAAAAAAGCCATCTTGGATGAGTTGATAAAAGTCTATATTCATAACTTGTCTATTCCTAAAATTTGTATGGTAAAGAAAAATCCGATCGCGATGCAGATAATCAAATTCGCTGCATTGATTAGGCGTGAGGTACCTGCTAGTACGTGCCCCTCAAGGATGTCGAGTATTGAGTTAATCATTGGTACACCAGGTATTAAAAAGAGTACACTGGTTGCTAATGCTACATCGGGAGTAGCTCCAATATTCATGATCACACTTATACCAGCAATCATAGAGGAGATAAATGCGCATGTAATAAATACCAAAAAGTGATTAATGTGATGCGCTAGCATGCGTTGGCGAACAAAGAACGCAGCAAAAGTAGAGAGAAAAACAAATAACATAGCATAGCTATCACCCATAAAGAGTTTACAGAATGAGGCATTTGCACACGCTACAAGTAGTACAACGATCCAATCGTTGAGGCGAGGTTTACGCATAATGTCGTTGTACTCGGCTCTAATCTCTTCGATCGGTAGTTTATTATCGTACACACTCCACGACAACGCACTTAAATCCGATATTGTGCGGAAGTTTAGGGACATCGGGTTAATCTTTTGGATGGCAGTGTAGCGTATGCTACTGTCGTCCAGACTGACCAAAGTCATAAAAATACTTTTTTGAAAAACGGTAATACTAACATCATAATTAAATACCTCTGCCATGCGAGATACATTACGAACAATCCTAGATGTATGCGAACCGGCTCCCATAAGACTGGTTGCAAAGTTCATCAACAAATCGGATACTTCAAGAATATGCTTGTTTTGATGCATAAAAATAGATTAAAGAAATTGATTATTTGTTTAGATACTATTATATTAAATAATACTGCAAGGTTCAAAAAAAAATAGCAGATATACAAAGAATACGTGGTTTTTATGTGGATATAGAGAAAGAACTTCGATTAACAGCAAAATATAGTGCCATTAATCGAAGTGTGTTATACAGAACTCAATTATAGTCCGAGGTGTTTGTACTTTTCTTTACGCGTAGCCCAACGCTCTTTAGCGTATTGCTGCATGTCTTCGATCGAATCTTTTTCGTCTAAGATCTCTAATCCAAGCAGTGTTTCTATAACATCTTCCATTGTAACGATACCCTCAAAGCTACCATACTCGTCTACAATCAGGGCAATATGCTCTTTGTTTGCGAGTAGATCTTCCCAAAGGGCTGTTAGCGATTTATTTTCGGGATGTACACGTATATCACGTTTTATATCCAATAAAGTCATTTCAAAATTCCCTCCAGCCATCTGTTCAAAAACAGTTTGACGCAGTACATAACCTGTGATGCTCTCTTTACTATCCGAGTAAACCGGGATACGAGAGTGGTGAAGGAATGATTTATTGGCATAAAACTCGCGTAAAGTCATATCCTCCGAAGCAATCGAAACAACGATACGTGGCGTCATCACCTCTTTCGATTTTACCTCATCTAATCGAATAATGTTTTGAATGATTTTATTCTCTTTAGATGCAAAGATACCCTCTTCGACACCTACTGTTATCATGGCAGAAACCTCTTCTCTACTAACTGATGCTTCTTTTTTAGCGGGAGCAATAATTTTTGTGAGTAGTTTTGATAAAACAACAAGTGGATAGCAGATATAAATCATGGCTTGAATAACTCTACCTGAACCCATTGCCAATGCTCTCCAATAAGATGCACCAATTGTTTTTGGGATAATTTCAGAGAGTACAAGAATTAAAATTGTTAGTACGGCAGAGATAAGACCAAAATAGGCCTCTCCGAAAATCATTACCGCCTGCGATCCCACACCTGCTGCACCAATCGTGTGTGCTACGGTGTTTAGCGAGAGTATTGCAGATAGCGGTTTGTCGATATCTTGCTTTAATTTTTTGAAAAGTGTAGCCGATTTAACCCCTTCACTCTCTTTCATAGAGATAAAAGATGCAGGCGTTGACAGCAGTACTGCCTCAAGTACTGAACAAAGAAACGAGACGGAAAGCGCTAATAGTAAATAAAATAAAAGTAATCCCATTATATATAATATGTGTTTAAAATCGAATGTGTTGTTGTGAATTGAAATACAGCATGCTGCTACTTTTAGCCAGATACTGTATTATATATGTTTTGAGGAGCATGTAGCGAGGGCTAAATTCGTAACCGTTTCAGCGTGTGTAAGTAGTAGTCGGCATGGGGTTTGTTCAAGATGGCTAAGTTTTTGCTTGCTACCAGTTGCTGACAAATCATGTTGCGATGCGAAATAAATAAATAGGCAGCAGTATAGGTTTTACGACTTTGTGTCGATTTAGATCGTCTAAGTGCTTTTGTATTTATCCGTGTTTGAATTTGCGAGAAGTCATCAAGGCTCAAGTCACTTCCCTCTGTGGCAGCGGTTGCTTGATTTTGATTAGAACTTGATGCTATCTCTTTTTGTATGCATATACTCTCTTCTTGCTTTACGTTCACAAAGTGTACGGAAACCAATAAAAAGGCAAGTGATACCAGAAGTCTATGAAATGAATCCATGCAGCAAAGATAGTTTTTGTTTTTAAATTATCACGGTATAACGACGAAATAAATCTGTAATATCCTGTATATATATGCTGAGGTATGGTAATAATCGTTCTATACATCTATTTTCCTCTATTTATATTTCTTTATGAAATATATTTCCACTACGAAATATATTTATTAGAAAATAGTATTACATTTGCATGCGCTTTCGTTACGATCAATACGATTTTAGCATGCGCCCTCTAAATTACATTCAATTAAAAACAAATAAACAATGGAATCAATTTGTGCGATTAAAGAGTTATATAAAGTGCTATATCAATTCGAACGCAACTTTTCCGAAGCACACAGCTTAACCCTAAACGAGGCGATGCTGCTTTGTTGCTTAAAAGATAATGAAGCTAAATCGGCAGGTACAATTTGCGAATACATTGGACTTTCTAATTCGCGCGTATCGAAAGTGATTACTACAGTAGAGAATAAAGGGCTGATAGAACGCATCCTCAGCAAAACAGACAAGCGACAAATGTTTTTTACCCTTTCGGACCAAGGAAAGGCTAAGGTAGACCAAATGATGCATGCCGAACTCTGCTTCGAGAATTTGATTGAGCAGCTGAAAACAGCGATGAACTTTTAACCATATAAAGATTTAAACAAATAAATTAAGATGAAATACATTATTATTGGAGGAGTTGCTGGTGGAGCAACGGTAGCAGCTCGTTTGAGAAGATTAGATGAGCAAGCTGAGATTATTCTTTTTGAACGAGGAGATTATGTTTCGTATGCGAATTGCGGACTGCCGTATTACATTGGAGATGTGATTCGCGAACGTGAAAAGCTCTTTGTACAAACAGCACAAGGATTTATCAATCGCTTTAATATTGACATTCGCACGGGGCAAGAGGTTATTCGGATTGATCCCGAAAATCATCTTGTAGAAATTAAAGAGCTGCAAACAGGGCGCATATATACTGAACAGTACACTAAATTAGTGCTTTCGCCAGGAGCAGAACCGCTCCGACCAGGTATTAAGGGAATCAATCAAAAGCATATCTTTACGTTACGTAATATTCCAGATACGGATGCTATAAAACAATACGTAACAGCATCGAAGCCGAAATCGGCATTGGTGATAGGTGGTGGATTTATTGGCTTGGAGATGGCAGAAAATCTACATACACTCGGTGTCGAAGTGGGTGTTGTTGAAATGGCAAATCAAGTAATGGCGCCATTAGACTATTCGATGGCATCAATTGTACACCAACATTTAGAGGCAAAATCGGTTCAGTTGATATTGAATGATGGTGTTGACTTTTTCGACGAATTACCTAACGGACAGATAGCAGTACATCTTAAAAGTGGACGAAAGATCGTAACCGATATGGTAATCTTAAGCATTGGTGTCAGACCTGAAACTATCCTCGCAAAAGAGGCTGCACTAAAGATTGGTAAAACGGGCGGTATTGCCGTAAATGAATATATGCAAACATCTGCAGCTGATATATATGCTTTGGGAGATGCCACTGAGATCAATCACTTAGTTACAGGCAAGCCAGCAATGATTCCACTTGCAGGACCAGCCAATAAGCAAGGGCGCATTGTAGCAAACAATATTGTTTTAGGAAATAAATTCAGCTACGAAGGCGCTATTGGTACATCCATTGCAAAAGTATTTGATGTTACGGTTGCAGCCACTGGAGCGAATGCTAAACTGCTTCAACGCGAGGGAATTGCTTACCAAAGTTCTTATACACATGGAAGTTCTCACGCAAGTTATTACCCTGGAGCTGTTCCATTGGCGATTAAAATCTTGTTCGATCCTACAAGTGGGCGATTGTTAGGTGCGCAAGTTATCGGCTTTGATGGCGTAGATAAGCGCATTGATCTTTTTGCACAAGTAGTGCGGGCGCAGGGTACAATTTACGACCTTATCGCTATCGAACATGCCTATGCACCCCCTTTCTCTTCGGCAAAAGACCCTGTGAATATGGCTGGTTTTGTAGCTGATAATATATTAAGTAAGCGTGTACACGTAGTTTCGTGGCGCAAGATTAACGATCGAAGCAGTGATACACTGTTGATTGATGTGCGTACCGCCGACGAATTTGCATTGGGTAGCATTGCAGGTGCAATTAATATCCCAGTAGACGATCTTCGCAAGCGTATGGATACATTGTCTAAAAATGTTCCGATTATTTTATTCTGTGCAGTCGGTTTGCGTGGATATTTGGCCTACCGCATATTAGATCAGCATGGCTTTACACAAATAGCCAATCTTTCGGGTGGATATAAAACATACAGTGCTGCTACTTCAGAAGTTAAACAATCTCCTTCAGCAAATAACAGCTCAATAAATAAACCAATGAAACAAGGTAAAAGCAAAATCATACACATTGATGCTTGTGGATTGCAATGCCCGGGTCCTGTAATGCAGCTTAAAAAAGAGTACGAACAGCTCGAACAAGGGGAGCAATTAAGTATTAAAGCTACCGATCAGGGTTTTGCAAGTGATGTTTCGGCATGGTGCAATATGACAGGGGCTACATTGCTCAACGTCTCCAATACAGCAGGTATCGTAGAGGCATTGATCGAAAAAGGAGAAAAGAAACCTGCATGCACACTAAACAGTTCAGACAAGGATAACAAAACATTGATCGTTTTTAGCGACGACCTAGATAAAGCATTGGCATCGTTTGTGATCGCCAACGGTGCAGCTTCTACGGGTAAAAAGGTAACGCTGTTTTTTACATTCTGGGGATTGAGTGTTATTAAAAAGCACAAATCAGTCAATGTAAAGAAAGATCTACTGGGCACGATGTTTGGCTGGATGCTTCCGAACAACAGCAAAGATCTATCCCTCTCAAAAATGAATATGGGCGGACTCGGTGGCTGGATGATGCGTTTAGTAATGAAGCGTAAACGCGTAGAAAGTCTCGAAAGTCTCATACAAATGGCAATAGATAATAATGTAGAGATGATTGCATGTACAATGAGTATGGATGTAATGGGAGTGAAGAAAGAAGAACTGATGGACCATGTTACACTTGGAGGTGTAGCAGCTTATCTAGAACGAGCTGAGCAAGCGAATGTGAATCTGTTTATTTAAACACATTTTCTCAGTTTTATATTGAAGATATCATTTCACTTTTACAACATAAAAAGAGGCTCGAAACTTAATATCATTAAGTTTCGAGCCTCTTTTTGTTTATTCAGAATAGGTTTACTGTATTTTAGCCGCCGAAGGAGGCGGAGTAGCAGTACCCCACGTCTTATTCGCTTTATCACCCATCACCAATTTAAGCACACCACCATTCGCGATGTCGCTATGGCTGAACCATGCTTGGTTAAGCGGTTTGCCGTTTAGTGTTGCCGATTGGATGTATTTATTCTCTTCAGAGCAGTTTTCCGCAATGATATCGAATGTTTTACCATTACCTAAGTCCATTGTAACTTCAGAGAAGATAGGGCTACCGATGTTGTAAGTCGGGCTACCTGGTGTTACAGGATAGAATCCCATTTGTGAGAATGCTACAAAGGCAGACATTCCACCACCATCTTCGTCTCCTGGCACACCCATTAGATCGTTTCTGAACCACTCTTTAAGCAGTTTGCGCACACGCTTTTGCGTTTTCCAAGGCTGCCCAGCATAGTTGTATAAGTAAGGGATATGCAACGATGGCTCATTTGCCATAGAGAATTGCCCAACGTTACCGGTATGATCAGGTAGCGTTTTGTAGAAGTCGAACTTGTTTTTACCTAGTGGCGTGTTAAACATCTCCTCAAGGTTGGCGATAAAGTTTTGATCTCCACCCATCAAGGCGATTAAGTCTGCCACGTTATGCTGTACGTCCCAACGATAGATCCATGCATTGTTCTCGCCATAATAAGCACGCGCACCCTGTCCGCCAGAGAAGACATAGTCGAAAGGCATGATAAAGTTACCTTTGTTATCTTTCGGGTGGAAGAATTGTGTTTCGTGATTAAATACATTGCGGTAGTTGTACGAATGCTTTAAGAAGTAGTTATAATCTTCTTTCTTATCCAACGCCTTTGCGATTTGAGACAAACACCAGTAGTCGTAGCTGTTACCCAATGTAACGGCAATAACTTGACGGTTTTCGAACGAGTGAACTTTATCACACGTCTCTTTCTCGTCAGGGTGTAAAGCAGGGAAATAACCATTCTTTTGATAGAACTCGTCTAACTCACTCTTCGGAGCACGTACCCATGGCGCTAATGTCTCATCCATGATTGCACTGCGACACGCTTCGTAAGCAGCCTCTAGCTCAAAGCCAGTAAGCCCTTTGCAATAGGCATCCCAGATCACGGCAACGGCATGGTTACCATTCATACGGTGACTATCGCCTGTTACTTCGGGGAATGTAGGCATCCAACCCTCTTTAGATTGTTGTGCCATGCGGATATATGATTTAACCATATCCAACTCTTTTTTAGGCTCTACCAATACACGCAGTGGGTGCGTAGCACGGTATGTGTCCCAAATCCAATCGTCGGTGTAGAATGGTGTGCCTTCGTCAGCATGTACAGTTCCATCCGTAGCGCTGTAGTAGTTTCCATCTTCAGAGATACAGATCATACGCTCGTAGGTGCGATACATCGAGGTATAAAAGATTGCTTTATCGTCGTCGCTACCTCCTTCTACAAGGATGTTGTCGAGTGTTTCGTTCCATACCTTACGCCCAGTCTCTGCTACTGCATCTACGCTGTAGGTCGAGATTTCACGTTTAAGATTCTTTGCAGCTTGCGCTTCGCTGATAAATGAGATACCGTAGCGTACGCCAATCTCTTTAACTGATTCGGGAAATGCTAATGCTAAAGCAGCATTTTTCCCTTTAGTATTGGCTTTGCCATATTGAATGGTACCATCTACTAAAGCACCCTCTTTGGTTGGAGTCTCTTTCGTTTCGAGGTATAGGTACACCTTTGTTTTATTATCAATAAACTGATAACCGCTGATAGCGCCATCGGTATATGATAATTCACCGTTGCGGGTGTTTACGATTAAGTATTTCGGTGCATGCTTATCAAACGTAAGCGAGTAGACTGCCGATTGGTGCGAAGGAGCATAATCTACCTCCACCTCTTCGTTGTCTAAATACACTTCGTAGCGATAAGGTGTAATCTTTTCTTGATCGTAGCTATATGCTTGAACAGGCTTGATATTACTCTCGGCACCTTGATAAGGGCTGAGGTTAAAAGCCGAACTACCACGGTGGCTAGTTACGATAAGGGGCAGACCTTGAATGCGGTCTCCCGTATAATCGCCACGCTCTGGATATACACGTAGCATACTGTTAGGTAGGTGTACGGTTGGAAATGTAGGCACTAACAAGTGACTGATATTTCCCATCAGTGGATTTACATAATCCACAGGTTCTTTTGTCTCGCCTTGCTCCGCAAGTGGAGTTTGCTGACAAGCCGTCAGCAAACATCCAGTAAGTAGCAGTCCGAAACAGTTTTTGATCCAATAACTGTTCATATTTATTTGATTTTTTCGTCTTTAGAGAATGAGTAAGGAAGGTCAGAAGCCTTAACGCCTCTTGTTTTATTGGCTTTGTCGCCCATTTGAATATCCATTACACCACCATGCATAAGATCAGCGTGTTTGATAAAGTTCTTTGTGTATGTGTTACCGTTTAGTTTAACAGTTTCCATATAACGGTTCGCATCGCTATTCGCAGGCGCATTAATTACAAAGTTCTTTCCGTTCTCGAAATGAAGGGTTGCCTTCTTGAATAATGGCGCACCAAGTGCATACTCGTCTGTACCCGGACAAACAGGGTAGAATCCAAGTGCTGAGAATACGTACCAAGCCGAAGTCTGACCGTTATCTTCGTCACCACAATAGCCATCAGGGCCGCTTGTGTACATACGGTTCATCACCTCACGTACCCAATATTGTGTTTTCCAAGGCTCGTTCGCATAGTCGTACATATAAATCATATGCTGAATAGGCTGGTTACCGTGTGCATAGTTACCCATGTTCATAATTTGCATCTCTCTGATCTCGTGAATTACGGCACCGTAATAGCTCTCGTCAAAGATAGGAGGAACGATAAATACAGAGTCAAGCATGGTTACAAACTCTTCTCTTCCGCCCATTAAATCAATCAATCCTTGTGGATCGTGAAATACAGACCAAGAGTAGTGCCAGCTATTTCCTTCGGTAAAGGCATCACCCCATTTAAGTGGAGAGAATGGTGTTTGGAACGTACCATCTGCATTCTTACCACGCATTAGTTTGCTCTCTTTGTCAAATAGATTCTTATAGTTCATGGCACGCTTAGCGAAGAGTTCGATCTCTTTCTTAGGGCGCTTCAGCTCTTTTGCAATTTTATAGATACACCAGTCGTTGTATGCATACTCCAATGTACGTGCTGCATTCTCGTGAATCTTCACATCATAAGGTACATAACCCAATTTGTTGTAATATTCGTGTCCAGCTCTACCTGTAGAAGATACAGTAGGGTGTACATTCTTTGTACCATGAATTAATCCTTCGTACATCGTTTCAATATCTTCTACTTTGACACCTTTCATATAAGCATCCACTAAAATTGAAGCCGAGTTGTTACCAACCATACAACCTCTATGTCCTGGACTTGCCCACTCTGGGAAGAATCCACTCTCTTTATAAGCGTTGATAAGTCCTTCTTGTATCTCTTTGTTGACAGATGGGAACATCATATTCAAGAAAGGGAATAGCGCACGGAATGTATCCCAAAAGCCAGTATCAGTAAACATATAACCTGGAAGAACCTCTCCATTATACGGACTGTAATGCATTACATCGCCTTTAGCATCTATCTCGTAGAATTTACGAGGGAAAAGTGTTGAGCGATACATGCTTGAATAGAATGTACGGTATTGATCAAGTGTTCCACCTTCTACTTCTATTTTACTAAGCACCTTGTTCCAAGCTGTTTTACCTTCCGCTTTCAATGTTTCGAAGCTATCGTTACCAAGCTCTTTCAAGTTTAGATTTGCTTGTTCGAAGCTGATAAAAGACGAAGCTACTTTAGCGTGAACAATCTCACCCTTCGTTGTTTTAAAACCAATTACAGCACCTACGTGATCGTCCGTTTTCTCAAGTGTTTCGGTAAGCGATCCGTTTGCAAATGTATTTTGATAGGTGAACGGTTTGCTAAATTCAATTACGAAATAGTTTTTGAAGTTCTCCGGAACACCACCACTATTCTTCGTTGTATAACCAATCACTTTATTTTCTGAAGGAATCACTTTGATGTACGATCCTTTATCAAAAGCATCCACTACAACAAAAGAGCTATCCTCTTCAGGGAATGTAAAGCGAAACATAGCTGCACGATCTGTTGGTGTAATCTCTGTTACAACATCGTGATCTGCCAAATATACTTTGTAGTAATAAGGCTTTGCAATCTCTGATTTATGCGAAAACCAACTCGCACGGCTATCTTGATCGAAAGCAAGCGTACCAGTAACGGGCATAATTGAGAACTGACCGTAATCATTGATCCACGGACTTGGTTGGTGAGTTTGCTTAAATCCACGGATTTTATTAGCCGTGTATGTATAGGCCCATCCGTTACCCATCTCACCTGTTTGAGGCATCCAAAAGTTCATACCCCAAGGGCGAGCAATGGCTGGATAGGTATTTCCTGTAGATAGTTCGTGCGATGATTGTGTACCAATCAACGGATTTACGTATTCGACAGGATCGAAACCAGTTATGGGAGTAGTTGCTTGCGCACTATTTCCATACAGGCTGAAAGCTGCTGAGAGAATGAAAGCGAATAGATGTTTTTTTCTCATGGGTAATTACTAAATTATTATTGTGTTTTTATTTCAATAACAAAGAAAACAATTCTAAAGAAAGAAAAAAAATATATCACCCTGTATTTTACATAATAAAGAATAATCGAATTATTAAAATAGCACTACTGACTCTTTTATTTATTATTTTTGATAGCTTATTTATATAAATTTGATACTTTTGTAAACTAATAGTGAAAAACAAAAACAAAATATATAAATATAAGCATTATGTATTGGCAGAAAGATCTTGAAACGATGGATAGAAAGAGTTTGGAAACATTACAAACTCAACGTTTAACTGAGCTGATCGCACATGCTCAGCAATCCGCTTTTTACGGTAAAGTATTTACCGAACACAACATTACACCCGAAAGTATTCAATCAACCGAAGATATACGCAAACTTCCATTTACCACCAAAGAGCATTTGAGAGCTAATTATCCTTTTGGATTGGCTTCGGTATCGTTGGATAAATGTGTGCGTTTGCACTCGTCAAGCGGAACAACTGGTAACCCAACCGTTATTCTACACTCCCAAAAAGATTTAGATCAGTGGGCGAATCAAGTAGCACGCTGTATGTATATGGTTGGTATCCGTGATACAGATATATTTCAAAATACCTCTGGCTATGGAATGTTTACCGGCGGATTGGGTTTTCAGTACGGTGCAGAGATGCTAGGTACGCTAACCGTTCCTGCTGCTGCTGGAAATACAAAGCGTCAAATTAAGTTTATCCAAGATTTTGGTACTACCTGTCTGCATATTATCCCAAGCTACGCTACCCGCTTAGCAGAGGTTATGTATTCAATGGGTATAGACCCGAAGAAAGATACAAAGCTAAAAACCATCTGCATCGGTGCAGAGCCACACTCTGAGGCACAACGTAAACGCATCGAATCGCTTTTGGGCGTAAAGGCGTATAACTGTTTTGGTATGTCCGAGATGAACGGCCCAGGGGTTGCCTTTGAGTGTACCGAGCAAAATGGATTGCATATCTGGGAAGATTACTACTTAGTAGAAATAATCAACCCAATCACCCTAGAACCTGTTCCTGTGGGCGAGATTGGCGAATTGGTACTCACCACCCTTAACCGTGAAGCGATGCCACTGGTACGTTACCGCACAAGAGACCTAACACGCATCCTTCCAGGAGAATGCCCTTGTGGACGTACACACATCCGCCTAGATAGATTCCAAGGACGTAGCGACGATATGATTATCCTTAAAGGTGTAAATATCTTCCCAATTCAGATCGAGACGGTACTTATGGGCTTCAAAGAGCTAGGTAGCAACTACCTAATCACGGTAGAAACAGTTGGAAACAACGACGAAATGCTCGTTGAGGTGGAGCTAGACGAACTCTATACAGATGATTATGCTGTATTGCAACGTTTAACAAAAGATATCGGCCGCCAACTAAAAGATGAGTTATTATTAACGCCTAAGATTAAACTGGTTGCCAAAGGCTCATTGCCAGTTACTGAAGGAAAAGCAGTTCGTGTAAAAGATTTACGCACATTTGCATAACAAACATTTAAAGCATCAGATCATGACAGTACATCAATTATCTATCTTTTTAGAAAATAAATTTGGCAAACTGAGTGAATTACTCGCACTATTGGGAAGTGAAAATGTGCGTATTATTGCCGCTACGGTAGCCGATACATCAGAGTTTGGTATCCTTAGACTGATCGTAAGCGACCCAGAGAAGGCGTACACCATCTTTCAAGGACACGGCGTTGGCGCAAACATGACCGAAGTATTGGCCATCAAAACAGATGCCGAGGCAGGTCGCTTTGCCGAAATAATCAGTCTGTTTACGCAAGCAGGCGTAAGCATCGAATATATGTATTGCTTTTCGTTAGACAAACAATCCATTATGATTATCAGAACAAACAATAAAGAGGCTGCTTTCGAAGTAATCAGAAAGCACCACATCGAACACGTGAATGCGTGCGACTTAATCAATTTATAAACAAACGCGTTTAAAATAAGAATAGAAACAATGCTTGGAATTCAAGACCCTGGAATTTGGATGGTTTATATATTAGCTTTCCTTTGCCTTATTTTTTCTGTTTGGTTCGGCATCACACACTGGAACAAAGACAGCAAAGAGGATGAATAACGAATTACAGCTATTTATTTAAATTACAACCAATGGATACTCTAACACTTGGATTAATCGTCCTACTCTATCTTTTTGTGATTGCATTTCTGGGCTACTTGGGCTATCGCTCTACTAAAAGTGCCAGCGACTACCTGTTAGGTGGTCGGCAGATGAACCCTATTGTAATGGCGCTCTCTTATGGTGCTACGTTTATCTCCGCCTCTGCCATTGTTGGTTTTGGTGGTGTGGCAGCAACATTTGGTATGGGTATTCAGTGGCTTTGTCTGCTGAATATGTTTATGGGGGTGATTGTTGCTTTTATCTTCTTTGGGCGTCGCACGCGCAAGTTGGGGCAGCAGTATCAATCGCGCACCTTTGCCCAGCTTTTGGGTACGCACTATAACTCGAAGGCAATTCAACTTTTTATTGCAGCCGTAATCTTTATCGGAATGCCACTCTATGCAGCGGTAGTGATGAAAGGGGGAGCCGTATTTATCGAACGTCTTTTTGATATAGAACTCCATGTTGCCTTGCTGATATTTACACTCGTAGTAGCAGGATATGTTATTACAGGAGGTATCAAGGGGGTGATGTATACGGATGCATTTCAGGCAATTATTATGTTTTTATGTATGCTGTTCTTACTGTTTTGGTTTTATAAAACGATGGACTTAACGTTTGTCGAAGCCAACGAGCAGTTAGGCGCTATTGCCGATAAAGTACCCGAAAGATTCAAAGCATTGGGGCATCAAGGGTGGACAAGTATGCCCGTAACAGGCTCGCCACAATGGTATACACTCGTAACATCGCTTATTATGGGTGTTGGTATCGGCTGTCTTGCACAGCCACAGTTAGTGGTACGCTTTATGATGGTAGAGAGTACACGTCAGTTGAATAGGGGCGTATTGATTGGCTGTCTGTTCTTGATTGTAACGGTAGGTGCAATCTATCATGTAGGCGCACTTTCGAATCTTTTCTTTCTAAAAACACACGGTGTAGTAGCATCCGAAGCGATTAAGGATATGGATAAGATCATTCCATTATACATAGACGAGGCGATGCCAAAATGGTTTGGCGCACTCTTTATGCTCTGTATCCTCTCGGCAAGTATGTCTACATTGAGTGCACAGTTCCACACGATGGGTGGCGCTTTTGGGGCTGATATGTTTCCGCATTTAATGCCTAAGCGTAAAGATTCTTCAACAGCCGTAGTGCGTATGGGGGTTCTGTTTGCCATTATCGTGAGTTATGTTGTGTGCTATACGCTGAGCGATGGAATCATTGCACGCGGTACGGCACTGTTTATGGGGATATGTGCTGCAACATTCTTGCCAGCCTACTTCTGTGCACTGTATTGGCCTAAGGCTACAAAGCAGGGCGCTTTAGCAAGTTTATGGGTAGGTGTTTCTGCCAGCCTGTTTGCCATGCTATTCTTACACAAAGCAGAGGCAGTGCCTATTGGCTTATGTAAGTGGATGTTTGGCACCGATGTATTGATCGAAACCTATCCTTGGTTTATGGTAGATCCAATACTTTTTGCTTTCCCGCTGGCCTCTATCACGATTGTAGTGGTGAGTTTGGCTACACAGAAGAGATAACTATTGTACAATAAATTAATAAATTATGAAGATGTTCTCAAGATTAACTTTCACTGCACTTTCACTGCTACTCCTTATCGGATGCGCAGAGGTAGAGAAGCAACCGAAGTACGTATTCTATTTTATAGGAGACGGTATGGGTTTAAATATTATACATGGTACCGAATATTACAAAGCTGCACAAAAAGGGATGAAGCTTGTAGCCGATACGGTTGCGTTTGCACACTTCCCAACGGTAGGTATTGTTAATACCTCATCAAGTAACTCGTATGTAACAGATTCAGGTGCAGCTGGTACGGCACTCGCTTGTGGTCAAAAAACAAAGCAGGGAACAATCGGTATGGATAGTACACAAGTAACTCCAATTAAATCGATCGCCGTACGTGCAAAAGAGCAGGGTTATGGTGTGGCAGTATTAAGTTCGGTTAGTATAGACCATGCAACGCCAGCAGCATTTTATGCGCACAATAAATCACGCGGTAACTGCTACGAGATTGCAATTGATGGTGCAACTTCAGGTTTAGATATACTTGGAGGATCAGGTTTTCTGAACCCAACAAAAGAGGGTAAACAACCAGTATACGATGCTTACAAAGCGGGTGGATATACCCATTTTGCAGGAAAAGATAAGATCGGAGATATACTATCTTGCGATACAAAGATACTTATTACCGAGCGCTCTGATGCACCACAAAGCTCATTCGCTTATGCAGTAGATCGTACAGAGAAAGATTTATCGCTTAGCGACCTCGTAGCGCAGTCGATTAAATATCTATATAATAAATACAGCGAGAAAGGATTTCTTATTGTAGCCGAAGGTGGAATGATTGACTGGGCAGCGCATAGCAATGACTACCCAGCAGCAGTAGGAGAGGTGTTGGATCTTGATGCTGCCGTAGCACTCGCTTATGAGTTTTACAAAAAGCACCCAGAGGAGACGCTTATCGTAGTGACAGCAGACCATGAGACTGGTGGATATGCAAACGGACGTTCTGATCAAGGGTATAGCCTATTCCCAGATCGCATAGACGAAAATACAACTTCGAAAGAATCTTACAAGGCATTGATCGCGAAAGAAATTGCTAAAAAAACAAAGTTTGATGCACTCCCTTTACCTTTAGGTGTGAAGTTTTCGGAGAAAGAACTAAAGCAACTAGCGGATGTATACACAGAGACTCCAAAGAAATTCGCAAGCCTTGCCTATCAGCTTATAAGCAAGCAAGTAGGCGCTGGATGGACTACAGGTGGTCATACAGGCTCTCCTGTAATGATATTTTCGGTAGGATCATCTCAAGCTGAGATGGGTGGACATATGGATAATACAGATATACCAAAGAAACTAGCTAAGATGTTAAATATTTAAACGCTTGCTTGGTAACTTCTTTTAGCGTACAAAAAAAAGATTAGGGATTGTCTCAAGACAACCCCTAATCTTTTTTTTGTATTTACCCCATAACACTTTTAATTTCTTTGGGATGTTGCTGTGAAATTAAAATGTTCAGAATGTGTTCTCTCGCTATCCATAATCTTACGTAAATTTTTTGCCTTTGCTTTGTGGCTATCTATGATATTGTTTGTTTCTTGTGGGTCGTTATTCATATTGTATAACTCCTCTATTGTTTTTGTTGGTTTGCTAACATTCAATCTTACTAATTTCCATCCATTTTGTATCACGCACTGCTTGCCATGTTGCTCAAAGAACTCATAATATAGGTAGTCATGTTTTTTTTGCTTGGTATTTTCGCCTAATAGAGTTGGTAGGTATGAGATGCCATCGCAATTATCGGGAGTTTCTATCCCTACAATATCACATACTGTAGGTAGGAAGTCCCAAAATGTTGATACATGGTCTATTGTTGTTCCTGCTTTGATTTTAGAATCCCATCTAACTACAAATGGAGTTCTGATGCCACCCTCATATAAATCTCGTTTTGTTCCTCTGAAGTCGCCATTACTGTTAAAGAATTCAGGGGCGTGTCCGCCTACACCATGAACGCCATTGTCGGAAGAGAAGATGATAATAGAGTTATCTAACCTACCTTGCGATTCGAGCAGTGCTACTATTTGTCCTACACTTCGATCTATTTCGCTCACTAATGCTGCATATGTTGCACGAGGTTTTTGTTGTGTCATATAGCCTTTTCCTCTTTTATTTATATATGGCGTCTCTTCGAACTTACCATCATATTGCGACAAATCTGGATGGTCTAAATCTGCATGTGGAGGCGTCAAAGCAAAGTATGCAAATATAGGTTTATCGGTATTCTCTTTTATAAATTGAAGCCCTTTTTCCATAATCATGTAATGGCTGTAAACCTTGCCATTCAACATAACTTTTTGATCATTTTCGTAGAGGTATTTGGGGTAGTATCTGTGAGCAGCTCCTTGACTTAGGTAACCGAAAAAGTAATCAAAACCTTGATTTATTGGGCTTCCCTCACTGTTTGGCGCTCCAAGTCCCCACTTACCAACACATAGTGTTGAATAACCACGTTGTTTAGCTAACTCTGCTACTGTAACCTCTGAAGCAGGTATGTTTAAATCGAAGAATCCAGTCTCTGTCTTTATTCCTTTATTACCGCGAACATGTCCATGACCAGTATGTTTGCCCGTCATTAATGCACAACGTGATGGTGCACTCACTGTTGAACCTGCGTAATGTGTTGTAAATCTTGCACCTTTATTTGCCAAAAGGTCAATGTTGGGGGTTTGAATTTGATCTTGACCATAACAACCCAAATCACCAATACCCATATCATCGGCAAGGATAAAGATAATATTGGGAGGTACATTGTTGTTTTTATTACTGTTTTGGTTGGCATATGCTGTTATGCCACCTGTGATGAGTGCCGATGCGATAAATATTGTTTTTGTTGCCATTGTGATAATTTAAAGTATTGTTAGATAGTTTTTTAGTATCGTTTGATTTATTCAGATTAGGATATCTTCTGATTACCCTTCTAATATATTAAAATGGATAATATTTATTCTTTTAATTCTTCCGCCAACACATACAGCGGAAACTTTAGTTGTCCTATTTTAAGCAGAATACCTTTTGCTACCAGTGTTTTCAGTCGTGTTGCAGCTGTTGTTTGTTGCAAGCTGCAAAGGGCTTGAAACTCTCTGCGGGAGATGGTTTGGTATAGGGTGAAATGTGTTTTCAGCTTTTCGATGATTGCCTCCTCTGTGAGAGTGGCAGAGTGTGCTTTCTTCGGAGCACGTTCGAGGCGAATGGATTTGAATGCATTTTTCAGTTTCACTTCTGGTCTGAAAGAGATGGATTTAAAATGGACTGATTCGGAACGGATCTCTTTGTCGGATTCAATCGGTTCGGCAGTTAGCGTCATCATAAAGTATCCGAGTCCTTCGAGATGGACTCTGTTTCCCATTTTGATTTGCTGTATGAGTACGCTACGGAGAGCATCCAATACCAAGGATACGTCTGCCGTAGTTGCAGAGCATCTATCTTGAACAAGCGTAGCTAGTTCTTCTGGTGTGGTGGTGTTGAAGCTTACAATGCGCGGGTGTAAACTTTTTTTCTTAGGATCTTTTTGAGACGGTGGATTCTTGTAAAAGTCGTACTGTGCTGCCATAATAAATGATTTTATCTGTTTAACTTATTTCTAATACACTACATTTTAATCTTTAGGTCTGTTCATTTTATTTGTATGACCTTGGTTGTATGATCGTACAACCAAGGTCAACCGATCGTACAACCGTGGTCATACGATCATACAACCAAGGTTGTACGGATAGTTTGTACCTGTAAAATTAGTAAACCCAAAGCATATAAACGATAAATTAGTGCTGTTCTTCAGCAGTTTATCTGCTTTTCTTTTCCTGATGATTGGTGTTTGTCTTTCATTTAGCGTTATAACAAACGAAACCCCTCTCTATGCGCTGTATAAAGCACATAGAGAGGGGTTTCGTTCTGTTTTGGAATCTCTCGGAAGGTAGTTACAATAAAACCTCTTCCCAGTTTTCGGGTTTAAACCCAACCAACACATAATCGGCACCCACAAGGAGTGGGCGTTTGATTAGTTTGCCATCAGAAGCAAGCAGATCTATCTGCTCGTCGATGCTGAGGGTTGGCAGTTTATCTTTCAGTTGCAATGCTTTATATACTAATCCGCTTGTGTTGAAAAAGCGTTTGATGGGCAGTTTACTCATTTCGATCCACTGTGTAAGCTCTTCCTTGGTAGGATTTTGTTCCACAATGGGGCGATCTGTGTAGTTTATACCTTGCTCATCTAACCAGTTTTTCGCTTTACGGCATGTGCCGCATTTAGCGTATTGGATGAATAGAGGTTGCGACATGCTTATTTCTTTTTAGCGTCTTGGCGTGCAAGCATGATGATGTTGAAAACAAAATCCGTCATCCACTCTTCAGAGAAGCTCAGTGTTTGTTGGTATTTGCGAATGCTTGTAACTGTTTTGCGCGTGCTATGATCTTTCCATTCAGCCTTCGTCATTACATCATGGATTGTTTTAGCAGTCATGGAGTAAAGCATCTTTTTCATAAACATAGGGATTCTAAATTTCCATTGCATTAGGTTGGTCATCAACATAAGCAAATCGTTAGAGAAGCCTTGGAATTGGAAAAAGTATGTTTGGATATGGTTCTGATTCTTGCAATTCTTCTTTACCGACCAGTCGATACCTTTGAAGAACGACTCTTTCAATCCATAATCGTGCATCATTATCTTACGTGCTTGTGCGCGCTCGGCAACACCTAGTTTACCCTGTTGTGTAGGGATGCGAAGGGTGCGTTTGAATAACATCATGTCTGGTACAAAGGCAGGATTATTCAATCCCATGTTTACCGCCATAGATGCTTGGTAGTAGATACGAATCAAAGAGATGAAATCTTCTACACCACTAGGAGCTTCTGTCTCCTCAGGTTTATTTTTTTTCGAAAAGAATGAAAATAGACTCATGTTGTTTTATAATTTTTTATACCGACAAAAATACATTAAAAGATGCAATCTACTGCCGTTAGAGAGTTAAAAATTGATATTCTCTTAGGCTCTTGCGCTTCTTTGTAGTACCCCTTGCTTGAATTGAGCCATCCATCTGCTTAATCGCTTAGACAGGATGATGATGCTTACAGCAAAGATAATTAGTAAAATGCCGATTGCTAGTTGTAGTGTAAAGGGCTCATTAAAGATAAGAATTCCCACGCATATAGCAGTAACAGGCTCCGAAGCACCCAATACAGCGGTGAGTGTACTTCCTATGCACTTTACTGATTCTACCAATGCGAGGTTAGAGAGCACGGTTGGAATAATAGCTAAAGCAATAAGATTTAAAAATGCAGGGGTAGAGGGGATGGGCTGAAACGTACCTTTGATATGTGCCATAGCGAAGAAAATACAGGCTGCAATACCCAAGGCATAGAAGGTTAGTTTAAAACCTTTCATCTCACGAATGCGTGATTTATTTACGCCCACAATGTAAAGCGCGTAACTTAATGCTGAGAATGCCACAATTCCGACCCCAAAAAGATTAACCTCTATGCTACCATCGCCAATAGACAGTAGTCCGACACCGAGTATCGCACAGAGGATAGAGCTAGCTGTCCATATTGACTTTTTCTCTTTATAGATGGTTACCATAACCAGCGTTACAAATACGGGATATAAGAAATGGAGCGTTGTAGCAATACCACTAGAGAGTAGCTGAAATCCCCAGAATAAGAAGAGTGCTGAAGAGGAGTAGAAGGCGCCTAACATGGCAAGTATGGGGAGTTCAGCGCGCTCAATACGAAAGGATTGCTTACGTGTAATAAGTAATATGCCCAATGCTATGGATGCAAAAAAGAAACGGTAAAAAAGAATAGAGTCAAAGCCTAATCCTTCTGCCATAAGTGGGAGGGTAAAGAGCGGAATTAATCCGAAAGTCATCGACGAGGCAATTCCGTAAAAGAATCCCTTCATGTTGTTACTTATCATTTATGTTGTTTTAGTTTAATTGGGTGCAAAAGTACATAATGACTCGATATAAAACAAATAAGGGGCACAGCAATTGCTGTACCCCTTAGAGAATATTTCTTAAAATTGAGTAGGACTATTGAATTCCTTTCTCTCTTAAACGTTTCTGCCAGTTCCAAGCTGTTAGTAGGGTGTCTTCTACGCTTTCTTGTGCTGTCCAGCCCAATACTTCGTTTGCTTTTTTAGGGTTTGCCCAAACTTTCTCGATATCACCTTCTCTGCGCTCTACAATTTTGTGAGGCACTTTTACGCCTGTTCCTGTTTCGAATGCGTTGATTAGTTCTAAAACTGTAACGCCACGACCTGTTCCAAGGTTGAATGTTTCTACATCTGCCAATGATTTCTCGCCTAATACACGCTCAATTGCGATTACGTGTGCTTTAGCAAGGTCTACAACATTGATATAGTCGCGAATACAAGATCCGTCTGGGGTGTCATAATCGTTACCATATACGCTCAACTCTTGGCGGATACCCATAGCTGTTTGTGTAAGGTATGGGATAAGGTTTTGTGGCACACCGTTTGGAAGTTCGCCAATCTCTGCACTTGGGTGCGCACCGATTGGATTGAAATAACGTAGGATGATGCTCTTAAATGGTACACCCGAATAGATTGTATCGCGGATAATCTCCTCGTTGATCTGCTTTGTGTTTCCGTATGGAGAAAGCGCTGGTTTGATTGGCGCATCTTCAGTTACAGGAAGAATATCTGGTTGTCCGTACACAGTACAAGACGAAGAGAATACAATTCCTTCTACACCAAACTCAGGCATAAGCTCCAATAGATTAACCAACGTAACAAGGTTGTTACGGTAATACATCAACGGTTGTTGAACCGACTCGCCAACAGCCTTGCTTGCTGCAAAGTGAATAATTCCTTTGATACCAGCATTGTCGGTAAACATTTTGCTCAAACCAGCTTTGTCGTTACAATCTAATTGCACGAACGTTGGGCATATACCCGATATCTTTTCGATACCTTTCAGTACTTCAACGTTTGAGTTTGAAAGGTTGTCAATAATTACGACTTCGTAACCAGCTGCTTGAAGTTCTACAACAGTGTGTGAACCAATATAACCAGTACCACCTGTTACTAAAATTTTCTTTTTCATTGTAGATAAATTTAGATTGTTGTTGTTCTTTTAATTATACAATACCAGAGAATCCCATAAAAGCCATTGCTAACAAACCTGCTGTAACAAGTGCGATTGGCGTACCCTTCATTCCTTCGGGAATACGTGTTAATGAGATTTGCTCTCTAATGCCTGCAAAGATAACTAAAGCTAAGCCAAATCCAATGGCTGTAGAGATAGCAAATACGACAGATTGTAATAAATTATACTCTTTTTGAATCACAAGGATTGCAACTCCTAAGATACAACAGTTTGTTGTGATCAGCGGAAGAAACACACCAAGTGCTTGATATAATGCTGGAGATACTTTTTTCAATACAATCTCTACCATCTGCACCAATGCTGCAATAACGAGAATGAATGAAATGGTTTGCATAAAACCTAATCCAAAAGCATCTAAGATATACTTCTGAATCAAAAAGGTAACTACAGTAGCAATTGTAAGTACAAAGGCTACGGCAGCACTCATGCCAAGTGCTGTTTCTACTTTTTTAGATACACCTAAAAAAGGACAGATTCCTAAGAATTGAGCCAGTACGATGTTATTAACAAAGACGGCTGCGATAAATATCAATACATATTCCATACTCTTCTTTCTTTTAAATGTTAGGCTTTACGTAATTTGTTGACCAATGCAATCAGGTATCCAAGGGCAATAAATGCGCCTGGAGCCAATACAAAGATTAAAGCTCCGAAACTTTCTGGGAATATTTCTAATCCAAAAAGCTTACCAGTACCAAGTAATTCACGTACAGCACCCAAAAGGGTTAGTGCAAAGGTGAATCCAAGTCCCATACCCAAACCATCAAGTCCAGAAGAGAAGATACCATTCTTAGCAGCAAATGCCTCTGCACGTCCGAGTACGATACAGTTTACTACGATCAAAGGGATAAAAAGTCCTAAACTCGCATATAATGCAGGAACAAATGCTTCCATACACATCTGAAGGATGGTAACGAACGATGCAATGATAACCACATATCCAGGGATACGTACTTGGTCTGGAATTAAATTCTTAACGCTTGATATTGCCATGTTAGAACATAACAGCACAAATGTAGTAGCTAGTCCCATGCCTAAACCGTTGATCGCTGAAGAGGTTGTTCCTAAAGTCGGACACATACCCAATAGCAGTACAAAGATTGGGTTCTCTTTGATAATGCCGTTTAATAAGATTTTTGTATTGCTCATTGTTTGTCTCCTTTCTTAGTTTCTTGTGCCGTAGCACCTGTTGTTCCGTCCCAATCTTTAGAGCCTGAGTATGCACTGTATGCACGATTAATAGCATCTAAGAATGCACGCGATGAAATTGTTGCTGCAGTGATGGCATCTACATCGCCACCATCTTTACCAACTTGCAATGCGCTTGTGCTCAACGAACGTCCGAGTACAGATTGTTTGTTTTTATCTTGGTGAAACCACTCTTCCATTTTAGATCCAAGACCTGGGGTTTCACTGTGTTTAAGTACCGAATAGTTTATCAATGTACCTTCGGTATCTAATCCGACCATTACTTGAATCTCTCCGCTAAATCCTTTCTTCGTGTTACTCTCTACGGCTACACCAACAAGTTTGCCATCTTTCATGGCTGGATAGATAACAAGAGAATCGCCTTCGGAGGTTACACCCTTGTATCGATCTGTTGTTGGATTATTATCAAAAGCAGGCGTTACCATTTTAATGGCAGCTTGCAATGTTGCTGCTTTACTTTTTGCTATCGGAGCTGTTGTTATTTCGTTAACACCAGCCAATGCTGCACCAGCCACTAAGCAGATACCCGTAAGCGATAAAAGCATATTGGGTAATGTTGATTTTAATTTCTTCATGCTTATTTATCTCCAAATAGTTTAGGTTTCATATAACTGTTAATCAGTGGGGTGAATGCATTCATAATTAAGATTGCAAACGACATGCCCTCTGGGTAAGCGCCAAATAGACGAATCACAACGGTTAAGATACCAATACCAATACCATAAACGATCATTCCGCCATGTGTCATCGGTGATGTAACATAATCCGTTGCCATAAAGATAGCACCAAGTAATAGACCACCCGAAAGTAGTTGTACACATGGATCTACATACGCCACAGGATCAACTAAATGCATGATGCCTGCAAATACAGCTACCGTTGCTAAGATTGAAACAGGAATGTGCCATGTGATAATCTTACGCCAAAGCATAAAGGCGAATCCAAGTAAAAGCGCAATTGCACCCACTTCTCCTAAACTACCACCCATATTACCTAATAACATATCTGCATAGGATGGGAGTGTAGTTGCACCCTCTTTCATTGCCGTTAATACGGTAGCACCTGTTTGTGCATCGGTATAGGTCATTGGGAATACACCCGGTGTAGGCCAAGTAGTCATCTGTGCAGGGAAGGAGATCAATAAGAATACACGCCCAACCAATGCTGGATTGAATATATTGTTTCCTAATCCACCAAACGACATCTTACCAATACCAATCGCAGCCAATGCGCCAATCAAGATAATCCAGATTGGAAGATTTGAAGGGAGGTTGAATGCCAACAACAGACCAGTCAAGACAGCCGAGCCATCACAAAGTGAGGCTTTCTGCTTCATTAAATATTTTTGAATGATAAATTCAAATGCTGCACATGCTACTACTGAAGTAACAATAACAATCAAGGCGCCCAATCCGAAGAAATAGAGCGATACAAGTAGTGCTGGCAAAAGCGCAATCAGCACACCATACATATTTTTACTAACGCTATCCCCTCCGTGTATGTGAGGTGAGGGTGATACATATAAATTATTTTCCATCGTTTTTGTGTTATGATTTACGTGCACGTATAATACCCATCACTTTTCCTTTACCGAAACGGATCTGATCCAATAGCGGTCTGTTGGCAGGACAAGTAAAGCTACAAGAGCCACACTCGATACAATCTGCAATGTGATTCTTTTCTGCTCCATCCCATTCGGCAAACTCTGTAAGGTTCATCAAGTGTGTTGGGTTTAATCCCATCGGACAAGCACTTACACATTTAGCACAACGGATACAGTTGCTCATAGGTTTACGTACAGACTCTTCTTTCGTCATTAATAAGATACCTGAGCTTCCTTTTGTTACGGGTACATCTGCGGTGATAAGGGCTTTACCCATCATTGGTCCACCGCCAATAATTTTACCTGTGTTCTCTGGGATGCCACCAGCTGCTTCGATTAAGTAGCGAATAGGTGTACCTACACGTACCAATAGGTTGCAGGTGTTGCTAACAGCTTTACCTGTTACGGTAACGACACGTTCAAACAAAGGTTTGTTTTTCTGTACAGCTTCGTAAACGGCAAATGCTGTTCCTACGTTTTGCACTACAGCACCTGTAGAGATTGGTAGTCCGCCACTTTTAACCTGTTTACGGATCACGGCATCAATCAATTGCTTTTCTCCCCCTTGAGGATATTGCACTTTCAATGGCATGATTTCGATACCAGCATATTGTTTTGCTAAAGAGGTTAGTTTCTCAATGGCATCTTTTTTGTTGTTCTCAACACCGATCACGGCTTTGCTTACGCTCACCGATTGCATTAATATCGTAACACCAACAAGTATCTCTTCTGCTTTTTCGAGCATTAAAGCGTGGTCTGATGTTAGGTATGGCTCGCACTCTACGGCATTGATAATAATCAATTCGGCTTTAGTTCCTGGAGGTGGCATCAGTTTTACTTGTGTAGGGAATGTTGCACCCCCTAAACCAACGATACCACAGGCAGCAATTTTGTCGACAATCTCTTTTGGAGCAAGCGTACACTCTTTAATAAGTGTTTCGCTACGGTCTATTGTCTCTTCCCACTCATCACCAACTACATCAATGTAGATAGCCATGCGTTTGTATCCGCTTGCATCTAACACATTGTCTACTTTAGCTACTTTACCCGATACAGAAGCGTGTATGTTAGCCGAAACAAATCCACCTGCCTTCGCAATAGGTGTTCCAACTTTTACGATATCACCCTTTTTGACCAGCGCTTGAGCAGGAGCTCCGATATGTTGTCCCAGTGGAATGATTACTTGCGTTGGGAGCGCAAGTCCGGTAATTTGTTTACCGGCAGACAATTTATTTTCGGGTGGATGTATTCCTCCGATACGAAATGTCTTAAGCATATTATTAGATTTTAATTTTATTTGTTTTCAGTTTCAGAAGTCTCTACTACTTTAGCCTCTACAACTTTCTCTTTGCGTGGAGGAAAGTTTAGTTCGTGGATCGCTCCCGTAGGACATACGGCAACACACTTGCGGCATAATCTACATTTGTTGTAGTCGATATATGCTACATTATTTTCGATTGTGATCGCATCAAACTCGCACTGTTTCTTACATAATGAGCATCCGATACAAGCATTAGCACAAGCCTTTTTAGCAGCAGCACCTTTATCTTTATTGATGCAACTTACAAAGATACGACGAGACTTAGGCCCTTTTTTACGTAATTCGATAATTGCTTTAGGACAAGCCTTCACACACGCACCACATGAGGTACACTTTGCTTCGTCTACTTCGGCAATACCTGTAGTAGGATTGATAGAGATTGCATCAAAAGCACATGATACAACACAATCGCCATATCCTAAGCAACCATTGGTACACGCAGATTCACCTCCGTATAGGTTTGATGCAATAGTGCAAGACTTAATTCCATCGTACTGATTGTTGCGTGGGCGACTTGAACAAGTTCCATTACAACGCACCACAGCTACCATCGGAACAGCAGCTACAACCTCTTTGCCTAAAATAGTTGCTACTTGACTCATTACATCAGCTCCACCAACAGGGCAAAGGAATCCGTCTAACGAATCAGCTTTAACACATGCAGCAGCAAAACCACCACAACCTGGATATCCACACCCACCACAGTTGGCAGCTGGTAATATCTCTTGTACCTGCGCAATGCGCGGATCTTCATAAACCTCAAATTTCTTTGATGCAAGATACAGAATGCCTGCACCCACAAAGCCAATGGCTCCTAATGAAACTACTGCAATTAAAATCATGATATATAGATTCTATTAAATTTGTTTACTCTTTGATTGTAAATATAAACTTGTTTTTCATTTTTTCTCTAAAAAGATAGAGTACGAAGTAGTAGGGTATTAATGTGAGGATTCCAACAACGGCGGAGAGTCCGTCGTTCCATTGGAGTGTATTTCCCATAATAATAGATACTACCAATACGCAAATAGGTAGGATAAAAGCGAGTAATACGGCTAAAAGCCCCAAAGAGGTCTTTCCCGTAATAACTACAGCATCATCTACCTGATACTTATTGGATAAATCCGTAATTTCTATAATCTTAGCTTTGCTATCCGATGCACTACACATTCCTTTCGCATGACAATCTGCACAGGCAGACTGTTGAACGATTTCAATAAAGAGCAGTGAGCCCTTTATTTGCTTAATAATGCCAGCGTGATCAATTGTGTTACTCATGTTTGTAATCTAGACATTGCATTTAGACGGCAAAAGTAGTAATAATTTGAATAACCAAACACTTAAAGCTAATATTTTACATAATAAAGTGCGGTTTTATTACCATTTGTAATTAAAACCGAAACTTAATATCTCGTTGATTTGAATATAGCTATCATAATCATCTTTAAGATCGACACCATCATCGTATCGTAGGTTCAGATAGATACGTGTTGAGAAGAATCTACTAATAGCAATATTGAATGTGTTTTCGAATTCAGCAGTGATGCGATCGTAACTTGTAAAGTAGTTGAAGTTAGATTGCCATGTTAGATTTCGGTTGATATTGTACACTAATTTAGCCTTTATGTCCGAACCCATTTTTGTTTGATAATGCTTTCCATCCTTAAAACCGTGACGAGGGAGGTCAATATCATCTTTTCGGGAGTACATATAATTCAGTGATAGTGGTGCTAAATTGACTGACAAGAAGAGCTTTCTGTGTTTATCAATTTTAGAATCTCGCGTTAGCTCATATTTCATACCCAGACCAATAGTAATATTGAATGGTGCTAAGAATCCAGCAAGTATTGACTCTGAATTGGTGGCACGGTTTGAGAACATCTGTGTGCGGAACTCTCCATCAAAGGTGTAAAACCATTTACTAAAGGCTTTATAACCCACATTGGAGTGTAATCTAATCATATCATCTCCGATGCGATATGCGTTAATCGTATCTTTTGGAGCTGTATAGAAAGAGGCTTTCCATTCCAATTCGTTTACAATTTGAATTTTATCGCGGTTATAATTGTAGCTAAAGTAATTTCGGGTAAATAGATTCATATTTCCCTCACCTCCTTTATGCCAGTTAGGCGAAATATAGTTTTGTGAGAATTGAATTGCACTCTCAAAGTGAGGTCTCCAATATTTAATTTTAGGCACAAATGTTTCTAATGCTGCTACAGAATCAAATGCGGCATCATTTATAGCTCTAAGTATATCTATTGGTCGTCTTGATTTTATCTTTTTTGATTCAGGGATATCAGATATTAAATCGCTTGATGCGTATTTAAAATTTGTAGGATGATTTCTTTCTAAGTAACGGTACGCTTTTTCACGTAGGGCCTCTTTGCCTATTTCGTCTTCAAATAGGGTAGAGTCTAGTGGATAAATATTACTGTATGCCGTTATAGGTTCTTTATCCCAATAAAAGTCGTATAAAACAGTCTCTTTCGGGAAGAAGTCTCCTCGGAAAACGAGTGGTAAGAACATCGGATCTACTATCATTAGATCGTTAAACGTAGTGCCGTCAGGGATTTCAATCGTATAATCTTTAACTAATCGAGCCCAATAGAGTGCCTCTTCAGACATTTGAGGCTCATTTATTTTCTCAATTAATCGAAGTAGATTGTCTTCGCTTACTTGAGCTTTAGGTGTAAAGGGAGAGGCGAACTGACTGTTTAATTTCGCAATTGCAGTGCGTATGTCTGTTATTTTATCGAGTTCTTCTTTCGCTATTTTTAGTTTCTGTGTACTTTTTGTTGTCGTTATCTCAGGAAGTGTTTCAGGGATCTTTATAGTGTCTTGAGCCAACAAAGGGTGTGCTAACGTAGTAAGCAGTGTTGTTGCTATAACTAATATACTATCTTTCAGTCTTGTAAATTTATGCATAATTCTCTCAATTAAACGTCCTATTTCAAGATGCGAAATTAAGGAAAATATATTAAACTATGCTTTTTCTGTTCAATAAATAATTACATTGGTTATAAAAAAGTCAATCTTAGGCTATGTTTTTATCTGTTTTATATAGAAATAGCGTATATATAAGTGTTTTGTATTCTAGAACACTTATATATACGCTATGTTATTTGGATACGATTATGTATTTTTTAGTGGTTTGCTTTGAATTGCGCTAGGCGTTTGTCAAGTAGATCATATTGGTGTTCTTTGATAAACGATGTGCAAGCACGAAGCCCCTCTTGTTTGCTTCCAGTCGTAGCTAATGAAATGGCACTAATGCCATAATAGATAAGTTCTTTCATTAACTCTCCACCACTGAGCCCAGGGTATCGAATAGTGAAATAGAATCCATCTGCAATCGGTTCTCCTAGGTCTTCGCTGTAAACAATTTCAAATCCGTGTTTAATAAAGATGGCTTTCATCTTCTGAGCTCTTCGTCCATACTCTTTAATCTCAGAAACGAAATCAAACGCTCCATCCGATGCCGCTTTAAACATTGCCGCTAAAGCATATTGAGCAGAATGGCTAGTTCCTGATGATAGGGCATAAAGGATGCGGTGTATATATACGGTTCCGAAAGTACCTCCTGCGTAACGTTTTGTTAGTCCAGGATATGTTCGGTTGTATAACTTGTCTGATATAGCTGCTACGCCAATGCGTTGTCCAGCATAACTGAATGCTTTTGATCCAGAGATGTGTAATACATAATTATCAGTGTAACGAGATACGCTTGGTTGATAGGGTGCTTCGAAAGGTTTGCCTAAATCTTGGCGGAAATCCATCGCAAAGTAAGCTAAGTCTTCCAATACAATTACATCATATTGTGTGGCTGCATGACCGATAATCTCTAGTTCACGCTCGTTCATGCAAAACCATGCAGGATTGTTTGGATTTGAATAAACGATCGCAGCAATATTTCCTTTCTCCAAATGGCGCTCTAATTCAGCTTTCAGCAGTTCGCCTCTGAAATTGTATACATCAAACGATTCGTGCTGATAGCCCATAACAACAAGTTGCTGTTTCTGAACAGGGAATCCTGGATCAATAAATAGTATGGTATTTTTAACCTCGTCACACTGTCCTGCAATTAAAAAAGAGGTGAATGTGCCTTGCATTGATCCAGTAACAGGTACGCATCCTATAGGGCTGATATCTGTTCCAATAAATGCTTTGATAAAACGAGAAGCTTCTGTTTTGAGTTCGGGTAGTCCATTGATGTCTGGATAGATTGATGCAACACCTTGACTTAAGGCCTTGATCTCTGCATCAACACCTACTTGAGCTGCACGAAGACCTGGTACACCCATCTCCATGTGTATAAATTCAGTTTGCGTAGTCTGTTCGATTTTGTTTGAAATCGCAACAATCTCGCGAATGGTTGCTTTCCCGAAATCATCTAAGTGAAATTCTTCAATTACCTGTTCTGCGACTTGATAGTTTATTGGTGTATTCTTCATTGTATAATGTTTGTTTATCACTGCAAAAGTATAGAATTATTTCAATAAAACGATTTTATTTTTAGAAACTCTTGCATAATTAAAATATTACCCCTATCTTTGCATCGCAATTCAGAGGAATAGCCGCTAATAATAGGTTAGCAAAGCAAACGGTTTGGTAGTTCAGTTGGTTAGAATACATGCCTGTCACGCATGGGGTCGCGGGTTCGAATCCCGTCCGGACCGCTTAAAGGGATAGTAATCGTAAGATTACTATCCCTTTTGCTATTTAAATATTTCGGTTGTGTTGATATTTGTTTATATCTTACTAAAAGAGAGAAAGGCGATACAGTATTACCTGCATCGCCTATTTAGTCTTATTTTGGTTTCTTATTGAGTATACATGCTGCATAAGAGCATTTGCCACAAGATACACAGCGTACTTTTGTATTTTGATCTGTTTTCCATAAAGATATCAAGTTGGGCTGGCATATCAATCCTCGTGCCAAACCAAAATATTCAATTTTGCTGCTGTTTAGAATGTCTTCCATGACATCAAAGCTTTTATTTCCTCCCGTGAGGATAACAGGGATGTTTATCGCTTCAGCAATATCTTTTGCATGCTCCTTAAAATATGATTGAGTAGTCTTTTTAAAACCTGTACGTTCTGCTTCGAGGTTGTTTTCTGCTACTTGTGGGATAGAAGAATTCCCTCCACTTACTTCAATTGCATCTAGTCCAAGTTTGCTTAAAATCACACATGCTTGTTTTGCATCCTCGCGAGAAAGCCCATCAGGATGAAAATCTTCACAATTAATTTTCATAAGTATAGGAAAGTCATCTCCCACTAAAAGACGGCATTTGCAAATGATTTCTCCAATCATACGCGTGCGATTTACTATGCTTCCACCATACTCATCTTTACGATGGTTAAAGTAGGGGCTTAATAGTTGACTTAGCATGTAGCCATGAGCAGCATGAATCTCAACACCATCAAAACCCGCCTTTTTTGCCCGAAGTGCAGCTTGAGCAAAAGCATCCACAATGGAATCAATATCAGATTTAGTCATGGCAAAAGGGGTCACCCCTGAACGCGGATATTCGACTGATGAGGGAGCAAGAATATGTTTGCTGGGAGGAACCAAATCCGTTTGACCACCCCCATATACAATTTGGAGAAAGATATTTGCTCCATGTTCATGTACCATTTGGGTGAGGGGTTGGTAAAGCCTGATTTGTGCATCGTCATAAATGCCAAGCATGTGTGTGTTTGGTTGTTCGTCTTTCGTAACATAAGCATATCCCGTAATTATATTCCCTACACCTCCTTTTGCTATATCTTCATATAGCTGCCATATTTCTGGGGTAGGATTGCCAGCTTGATCTGCCATATTTTCCCAAACAGAGGCACGAAAGAACCTGTTTTTCATAAATAACTTTTTAAATATACTTGTATCAAAGAGTTGTTTGTTCATTGGATTCGTTCTTTTACGAGATGGATATTTAGTTTTTGGATAAGTTATTAATATGCATGTACACATTATAAATGATGACATCAAAGATATATGATTAATTTAAGAATATATCTTTCGTTATCTTATTTTAAGTTGAATCCTTTTATTATCGGTCTTTGCTTTTCTTTAAACCTCGAAATAATTTTTATCTTTGTTTCGTAGCACAAGGGTGAGGGAGCCAATTTGCGTAAATAATAATCTATCAAAAACTAACACAATGAAATCAAAGATTTTAACTTTATTCTTATTGTCTTTAATGGCATCAACAGTATTTGCAACAACCAAATCTGGGGATATCGTATTAAGTAAACCTAACTTAAAGGGCGGAAAGAGCCTTATGGAAACATTTTCTCAGCGTAAATCTGTACGAGAATTTAGCAATAAAGAGATTAGTCATGCTGATCTTTCAAACTTGTTATGGGCTGCAAACGGCGTGAGCCGAGCTGATGGGAAGCGAACAGCTCCATCGGCAATGAATAAACAAGAGATTGCTGTATATGCTTTCACAAAAGATGGAGCTTACAGATATGATTTTAAAAATCATTCGCTCGAATTGGTGAAGCAGGGTGATTATCGCACCCTCGTTTCTGCAGCACAAAAGGGTCTTGCCCATGCGCCTCTATTCTTGGTATATATTGCTGATGAAAGTAAATTGAGTACCTTTGGAGATAAGAGTCTTAGTATAGCTTCGATGGATGCAGGTATCGTATGTCAGAATGTAAATCTATTTTGTAGTGCTGTGGGAATAGGAACAGTGCCTCGGATAACAATGAACGCTGAAGCTATCCTAAAACTTCTAAGTCTATCTAACAACAATGTTCCGTTAATGAATAACGCAATCGGATATCATAAATAACAATGACTACTCTATAGCGTATGAACTATTATTTTGAGTACCAATCTCCCATTGGTGAATTAATAATTAAAAGTGATGGTCGAAATATAACATGGCTTGGTCTAAGTGGTCAAAAGTATGCTGGAAATGTATTACAAGATTCAGTTTTGGATTCCAATTTACAGATTTTCGTAGATGCAACGCAGTGGTTCGATCTCTATTTTAGTGGTGTTGAGCCTTCGTTTGCACTTTCACTTGCTCCAGAAGGAACACCTTTTCGTCGAGCCGTTTGGGATATCTTGTGTGGTATTCCGTATGGTGAGGTGATTACCTACGGCGATATTGCCAAGCAAATAGCCAAGCAGCAGGGGAAAGTGCGTATGTCTGCACAAGCAGTAGGTGGAGCAGTAGGGCACAATCCAATTTCGATTCTAATTCCATGTCATCGAGTGGTGGGAGCGGGGGGTAACCTAACAGGGTTTGCTAGTGGAATCGAAGTAAAGATTAAACTGTTAGAGCTTGAACATATTGATATGCAATATTTTTACATGCCAAAAAAGGAATAGTCTCCTGTATATAAAAAGCGAGCTTCTAATAATTTATTAGAAGCTCGCTTTTTATATACAGGAGACTATCTTATTAGATAATTCCGTA
>CAMQTD010000005.1 GCA_947036995.1 uncultured Parabacteroides sp. | reverse complement strand
CAATCCATACGGAACGACTTCCCGATCCTCTCCCGCCAAGTGCACGGAAAGGATCTTATCTACTTCGACAATGCCGCTACCACCCAGAAACCAGCCTGTGTGGTGCAGCAGATCGTAGACGGGTATTATAATACAAACGCCAACATACACCGTGGCGTCCACTTCCTCAGTCAAGAGGCAACCACCGCACACGAAGAGGCGCGCAAGAAAATACAAACATTCATCGGCGCTGCACATGCACACGAAGTAATCTTTACGCGTGGCACAACGGAATCGATCAACCTCGTAGCATCCTCTTTCTGCGATGCCTTTATGGAGGAGGGAGACGAAGTGATTATCTCCGAAATGGAGCACCACTCCAACATCGTCCCTTGGCAGATGCAAGCAGCACGCCAAGGCATCACCCTCAAAGTTGCGCCCATTACTGACAGTGGCGAATTGGATATGGACGCCTACCGCGCACTATTCAGCGAGCGCACTAAACTTGTATCCATCGCACACGTATCCAACGTACTCGGCACAGTAAATCCTGTGGAAGAGCTTATCGCCATCGCACACGCAAATAATGCGCTCGTACTGATCGACGGCGCACAAGCCGTGGCACACACCGCCGTGGATGTGCAAAAGATGGATGCAGACTTCTACGTATTCTCTGCCCACAAACTATACGGACCAACAGGCATCGGCATATTATACGGCAAAGAAGAACTCCTCAACCAACTTCCCCCCTACCAAGGCGGTGGCGAGATGATTGCAACGGTTACGTTCGAGAAGACAACATTCAACGAACTGCCCTATAAATTCGAAGCTGGCACGCCAGACTATATCGGCTCTACCGCCTTTGCCCGCGCATTGGAATATGTAGAATCGTTCGGCATAAACGAAATAGCAGCCTACGAGGACGAACTCCTCCAATATGCTACCAACCAACTAAACGAGATCGAAGGCATTCGCTTTTTTGGAACAGCGGCACATAAAAGTGGCGTGATCTCCTTTCTTGTAAACGATATTCATCACTACGATATGGGTATGCTACTCGACCGCTTAGGCATTGCCGTGCGCACGGGTCATCACTGTGCCGAACCGCTTATGCACCGTTTGGGCATCGAAGGAACGGTACGTGCATCTTTCGCCTTCTACAACACAAAGGAGGAGATCGACCTATTCATCGCAGGTGTGAAACGCGTAGTATCCATGTTTTAATCCCCCTATATGTTACTACCCTATTTAGACCCAACAAAAGTCGAAGCTGGATGCGACGAAGCCGGACGTGGATGCCTTGCAGGCTCCGTGTTTGCCGCCGCCGTAATCCTCCCTCCCGACTTCGAGAATGAGCTACTCAACGATTCGAAAAAGCTCACCGAAAAGCAACGCTACGCCCTGCGCCCCCTGATCGAAAAGGAGGCACTGGCATGGGCAGTAGGTATTGTTACGCCCAAGGAGATCGACGAGATTAACATCCTCAACGCCTCATTCCTCGCCATGCACCGTGCTGTGGAGCAGTTGCAAATCGCCCCCAATCACCTGTTGATTGATGGAAACCGATTCACCCCCTACCCCAACATTCCGCATACGTGCGTAATCAAGGGAGACGGCAAATACCTCTCCATCGCTGCCGCCTCGATACTGGCAAAAACCTACCGAGACGACTACATGGAGACACTCCACGCCGAATACGACTGCTACGCTTGGAAGCAAAACAAAGGCTATCCCACGCGCAAGCACCGCGAAGCCATCCGCCAACACGGAACAACGCCCTATCACCGCATGACGTTCGCCCTACTCGAGAAGCAACTGAAGATCGAATTCTAATCGCACACGCGATCAGTACCCGAACTTTCGGCATTAAAAAAGAAACGTTTTGCAATTAAAACTTCAGAAAGAGCCTACTCTACTGAATAAATTGTATATTTGTAACACAAAGTCGGTGCGAAATGCACCGACAATATATCCTTTAATGTTTAATAATTAAACAATTAAATCCTTATGTCAACAGCAATCAAAGATCTTTCACCGCAACATGTATGGGGCTATTTCTACGCCCTTACTCAAATTCCCCGCCCTACAGGACAGATGGCGGACGTAACTCGTTTTGTACGCACATTCGGTCAAGAGCTCGGGCTTGAGACCAAACAAGATGAGATCGGAAACATCGTTATCTGCAAACCAGCCTCAAAAGGTCTCGAAGATCGTAAAACCATCATCATGCAAGCGCACCTCGATATGGTTCCGCAAAAGAACGCATCTACACAACATAACTTCGCCACTGATCCGATCGAAACATATATCGATGGCGAATGGGTTACTGCACGTGACACTACACTCGGTGCTGATAACGGCATCGGCGTGGCGTACATGATGGCAGTATTAAGCGACCCAACCCTAACACACGGCCCACTAGAAATGCTCTTCACCATTGACGAAGAGGTGGGCATGGATGGTGCCGTAAACCTTAAACCAGGTTTCTTAAAAGGCAACACCCTCCTCAATGCCGACTCTGAGCAAGAGGGCGAACTATTTGTAGGTTGTGCCGGCGGTGCCGACCTAAACATCTCGTTCCAATACAAAGACGAAACAACAATCCCCGAAGGAGATGTAGCCATCAAACTAAGTCTTACAGGACTGAAAGGTGGACACTCGGGTGTAGATATTCACCTCGGCAGAGCGAATGCAAACAAACTGATGTTCCGCTTCTTAAAAGAGGCTGTTTGCGATTACGGTGCACGTCTTTCATCTATAGATGGTGGCTCACTCCGCAACGCAATCCCACGCGAAGCATTTGCCGTTGTTACCATCCCTGGAGACAATACCGAATCGCTTTGGGAACTGGTATCTGATTATCAAGATCTATACAACGAAGAGTACGCATCGGTTGAGAACAAAATCTCTTTCATCGCCGAAACAATAGAGCTTCCTACAACATTAATCCCCGAAGAGATTCAAGATGACCTAATCAACGCCATCGAAGGTGTTCAGAATGGGGTAATCAGCATGCTTTCTGACTTCCCTGGAACAGTAGAAACATCATCAAACCTCGCTATCGTAAAATCGACCGAAGGGCTTATCGATGCAAAAATACTAACCCGCAGCTCTTCAGAAAGCCGCAAACTTGCTATCTGCTCAAGCCTAGAAAGTGTATTCTCACTAGCAGGCGCACGTGTAGAGTACGGAAACAGCTACCCAGGTTGGCAGCCAAACATCAACTCTCCAATCCTTCAATCTATGGAGAAAATCTACGAGCAGAAGTACGGCGTAAAACCATTAGTCAAAGTAATGCACGCAGGCTTAGAATGTGGTATCATCCAAGGCGCATACCCAACAATGGATATGATCTCATTCGGACCAACAATCAAATCGCCACACTCACCAGACGAGGCGGTACATATTAAATCAGTATCCAATACATGGGATTTACTGCTTGATATCCTTGCACAAGTGTAATCAAGAGGGGTATTTATACAACAAACGCCTCACTGATATATATCTGTGAGGCGTTTGTTGTATAATGAAAAGCCAAATTAAGAGCTATACTTCAGCCTTATTTAATTCAATAATCTTCTGCGCAACAGCCTCCATCAACCATTTAGGGGTAGAGGTCGCACCACATACACCAACGCTGCGGATGCCTTCGGGTAGTCTGTCTACAACTTGATTCGTATTAGAGATAAATTGCGTATGCGGATTCGTAGCTAAACACTCTTCAAACAGCACACGTCCGTTAGAACTCTTCTTCCCTGCAACAAAATAGATCCAATCATGCTTCTGTGCAAAAGCCTTAATGTGCGGCAAGCGATTTGCCACTTGACGACAGATGGTATCGTGATAAATAAACGCTTCGGGACAATCCATCCGCAATTGAATAGCATGCACCATGGCTTTGAATCCATCTACTGATTGTGTTGTTTGAGAGAAGAAGGCAACGGGGAGCGAAAAGTCTATGCGATCTAAATCGTCCATCTTCTCAATTACAATGGCTTCGTTGTTAGTTTGTCCTACCAAACCATTCACCTCGGCATGCCCATTCTTTCCGTAAATAACCACTTGCGTACGGTTATGGCGTGTTGTCAAATAGCACTCTTTTATCTTCTGCTGCAACCGCAACACCACAGGACAGGTAGCATCAATAAGTGTAACTTGATTATCTGCAGCCAACTGATACGTCAAAGGAGGTTCGCCATGCGCTCGAAGCATTACTTTAGCACCACGCAAAGCATTGAATTGCTCATGGTCGATGCAACGAAGTCCAAGTGTAGCCAAACGCTCAACTTCAAGTCCATTGTGCACGATGTCGCCCAAGCAATAAAGTGTATCCCCTTGCCCTAATGCCTCTTCGGCACGTGCAATAGCCGTTACCACTCCAAAGCAAAAACCTGATTGTGCATCAATCTCTACTTCAATCATGATGGTAGGTTTGAAATAACACGATGATATTGAGCCAACAACCAAGCCTTCTGCTCAGCAATGGTTAAATTTGAATTATCTAACTCAAGCGCATCATCAGCTTTACGTAAAGGACTCTCGGTACGTGTAGTATCCATATGATCACGTGATTTGACGTTTTCTAAAACCGCTTCAAAAGAAACAGGATCACCCTTAGCCACTAATTCTGCAACACGACGTTCGGCACGTACTTGAGCAGAGGCAGTGACAAATATTTTAAGTTCCGCCGTAGGAAATACCGCCGTACCAATATCACGACCATCCATTACAATCCCCTTTTGAGCGCCCATCGCTTGTTGATTTGCTACGAGTGCATGGCGTACAATAGGTATTGCACTCACTAAACTCACTTTATTAGCAACCTCCATCGTACGAATTTCGCGCTCTACGTTCACGCCATTCAGATAGGTTTCTGAATTATTCGTTTCGGCATTGGGAATAAATGTGATTTGAATTTTATTGATTGACGCTTCGAGTTGTGCAATATTAATTACATCACCTTCAAAAAAACGATTTTGCATACAATACAATGTTACGGCACGGTACATAGCACCACTATCAATATATGCATATCCAATCTCACGCGCCAAATCTTTTGCCATCGTACTTTTACCACACGAAGAAAAACCATCTACAGCAATAATTATCTTTTTCATATCATCTAATATAAGCTAAAAGTATGTTTTAAGAGACAAAAAGGCCTCCTAAAAAATTTATTTCTACTAATTCGATAAAAAACGCTCAAAGATACATTATTATTTGGAAAAAATGTTTTTACTTTACAGCGTTAATCGGATTGAGTGCTTTAAGCACCTAGTTCAATAAACCTAAAAGAGGGGATACAACAATTAAATGAGCCTAAAAACACATATAATTAAAAAGTATTTTCGTCTTTGTGAATAATAATATAAAATAATTAGTATTTTTGTCGCATTGGAAAACACATAAAACATTATAAACGTATGGAAATCAAAAAATCACCCAAGGCAGACTTAGAAGGCAAAAAGCAAATATCACTCCTTATGGGATATGTTATTGCTTTAGCAGTCATTTTTGTAGCTTTTGAATGGGGATCTCAAGACATTAAAGTTGCTGAATCAGCAAGCATAGGAGAAATTATAGAAGAAGAGGAAATCGATATTACGAGAGCAGAGGAGACACCTCCACCCGTTATTGAACCTCCGAAAGCTCCAGTTATTGAAATTTTAAACGAGGTAGAAGATGACGTTGAAGTAGAAGAGGCAGAAATCCTTTCTTCTGAAGATGATCAAGCGGAAGCTCAGGTTCAAGTATTCACTCCTCCTGTTGTAGAAGAGGAAGAGGAAGATCCAAACCAAATCTTCGTGATCGTAGAAAAGATGCCTTCATTCCCTGGTGGAAACTCTAAAATGAATAAGTTCTTAAGCAATAATATTAAATATCCTGTTATTGCAACAGAAAACGGTATTCAAGGTCGTGTAGTTTGTCAGTTCGTTGTTAATAAAGATGGTCAAATTGTAGATGTAGTTGTACTACGTGGTGTTGACTCTTCATTAGACAAAGAAGCCGTTCGTGTAATCAAAAAGATGCCACGTTGGACACCAGGAGAGCAAGGTGGAAAACCTGTTCGCACAAAATTCACACTTCCAGTATTGTTTAGAATACGAAACTAGAATTACTTGTTTTAAATTGAAAATATAAAAAAGAAGACTGTAGTTTAATGCAGTCTTCTTTTTTTTGTATATATACTTAAGAATTTCCAACATGTACACATTTACAACCTTACTCTCACGTATTGAATCAGAAGTAAATACGTTACAGTTCACCTGCCCTCCGCAGAGTTTATACACCCCCATCGAATATATCCTTTCGTTGGGAGGCAAACGCATCAGACCTGCATTAACATTAATAGCTTGCAATATATACAGCGAAACGGTAGATCAAGCTATACCTACAGCCCTTGGATTTGAAGTATTTCATAACTTCACCTTGCTACACGACGACGTAATGGATAAAGCGGACATGAGACGCAAGCGCCCTACCGTACACAAAGTCTGGAATGATAACACTGCAATCTTGTCTGGGGATGCGATGATGATATACTCGTATCAGCTAATAGCTCAAACCCAACCAGAGAAACTCAAAGAGATCCTAGACCTATTCACACAAACAGCTTTAGAGGTTTGTGGCGGTCAGCAGTATGATATGGAATTTGAAAGTCGCAACGATGTAACAGAAGAAGAATACCTCGAAATGATTCGCCTTAAAACAGCCGTACTCCTAGCAGCTTGCTTAAAAGCAGGAGCCTTAATTGGAGGTGCTACAACCGAAGATGCAAACAACCTATATGAGTTCGGAATCAATATCGGATTAGCCTTTCAGCTACAAGATGACCTGTTAGATGTTTATGGAGATCCTGAAACTTTTGGAAAGAACATCGGTGGAGATATTCTGTGTAACAAAAAAACATTCTTGTTAATACATGCACTCGACACCGCATCAGCGACAGAAAAGCAAGCACTAGAGACATGGATGCAATGTGAAACATATGATCCTGCCGAGAAAATTGCATTCTTTACAGCAAGCTACAACACGCTTCGAGTTAAAGAACTAACAATTGATCGCATGAATCAGTATTATGAGCTTGCCATGCGAAACCTTGCAAACCTTTCTATTGAGGCTGAACGTCTAACAGAATTAAAAGCTGTAACGGCTCAATTAATGAATAGAACTGTTTAAGCAGTATATAAAATGGAACAAACAAGGCACCTCATTGACACACACAATCACCTCTATCTTGAAGCTTTTGACAAAGACAGAGAAGAGATTATTCGACAAGCAAAAGATTCGGGCATCGAATTACTCCTACTCCCTAATGTAGATTTAGAAAGCATAGAGCAGATGCACCGCCTCTGCGACAAGCACCCTGACTTTACCAAGCCTATGATGGGCTTACACCCTACCAGCGTGGATAAAGCATACAATAAGGCACTTGACATAATTGAATCAAACCTCGGCAAACGAAGTTATTGTGCAATCGGAGAGATTGGGATAGACCTCTACTGGGATAAAACATACCTAGCCGAACAGATTGAAGTTTTTGAAAAACAGTTGCAGTGGAGTATCGACCTTGATCTGCCTGTTGTAATCCATAGTCGTGAGGCACATGCCTACATAATGGAAAGCATCCATAAAGTAGGGGCTGATCGGTTACGTGGCGTATTTCATAGCTTTACTGGAACGCAGGATGACTTAGATGAAATTAAATTACTTGAGAACTTCAGTATTGGAATAAATGGTGTTGTAACGTTTAAAAATTCGAACCTAAAAGAAATTTTACCTTCATTTGACATTAAACGTATCGTATTAGAAACAGATGCCCCATACCTCGCACCCGTACCATTTAGAGGCAAACGCAACGAACCTCACTATATATGGAAAACAGCGGAAGCAATTGCATCCATATACAGTCTCTCTGTTGAAAAAGTAGTAGAAATAACACGTAAAAATGCTGTAAGTCTCTTTTTAAACGGTAATAAATTAATTTAAACCTATTATTTTGCGCTAAAATGAAATAAATTTGATTGATATTATTGATATATCAATCAAAACGTTTAGATTTGTGGACTGAAAAGAAAAGCATATATTATTATTTTACATTTAGCACCTAAATTAAGTATAAAATAGTGGATCTGCTGATTCTGGAGAGGTGCTCGAGTGGTTGAAGAGGCACGCCTGGAAAGCGTGTATGCGCCAAAAGTGTATCGCGGGTTCGAATCCCGCTCTCTCCGCGCTTAAGTAGCGAATAAAGTGAGTGATTTAATTAACTAAAAATAAAAACAAATAAAAGAATTATTAATCTTAAAAAATTGAACACACAATGAAAAAGGTATTTGCAATTATGGGAGTTTTTACTCTAGGTATTTCTAATGCTGCATTTGCGCAAGCTGTAGAAGGTGGTATGCACCAAGAATTGAAAACTAAGTTTATCGAGGGTGGTGCTGACTTTATGAGTCTTGTTGCTCTTTCTTTAATTTTCGGTTTGGCCTTCTGCCTTGAAAGAATCATCTATCTTAACTTAGCTGAGACTAACACAAACAAGTTACTTAAAGGTATTGAAGAAGCTCTTGATAAAGGAGATGTTGAAGGTGCTAAAACTATTGCACGTGACACACGCGGTCCTATCGCTTCTATCGCTTACCAAGGTTTAATGAGACTTGACCAAGGTGTTGACGTAGTAGAGAAATCAATCGTAGCTTACGGTGGTGTACAAGGTGGTTTATTAGAGAAAAACATGTCTTGGATCACATTATTTATCGCAATGGCTCCATCTTTAGGTTTCTTGGGAACTGTAATCGGTATGATTATGGCGTTTGACAAGATCCAACAAGTAGGTGATATTAGCCCAACAGTTGTAGCAGGTGGTATGAAAGTTGCCTTGATTACTACAGTAGGTGGTCTTGTTGTTGCTTTGATCCTTCAATTATTCTATAACTACTTATTGAGTAAATTAGAGGCTATCATCAACACAATGGAAGATGCATCTATCTCTTTAGTAGACATGGCTATTAAATACAATCTTAAATTTAAAAAATAATTAAGACCATGGCTGTTAGTAAAATAAGAAAAATATCAAGTTGGTCTTTAATAATTATCATGGCTGTGTCTGCGATAGTTTTAGGGATTTACTATACTGGAGGGATTGTTAATCCTGGAGAGGAGATGGCAGAGCCTGTATATACTGGATTACTTTTAAATTGGGTTTCGGCTCTATTTGGTGTAACACTTGGAGCAACAGTTCTATTTGCTATTTCTCAGTTTGTTATGCAATTAAAAGATTCGCCTAAATCTGCGATTAGTTCACTTGTGGTACTTGTCGTTTTTGCAGGAACATTCTTTATTACCTATTCAATGGGTGGCGGTACTCCGCTTACTATTCTAGGTTATGAAGGTGAGCACAACGTTGAGTCTTGGTTAAAACTTACAGATATGTGGATTTATACTTCATACATCTTGATGTCTTTAATCATTCTTGTAGTAATTTTAGGTGGTATCAAAAAGATACTTAACAAATAGTATTAATAAGAATAGATAAAACAACAAAGTAAAAATGTCAAAAACCAGAAAAACGCCAGGAATTAATGGCACATCGTCTGCCGACATCGCTTTTATGTTGCTTATCTTCTTCCTTATTACTACTTCGATGGATACAGACCGTGGTTTGGCTAGACGCCTTCCACCTCCTGTGCCTAAAGACCAAAAGGAAGAGATTGATGTTAAAGAAAGAAATTTAATCAAAGTACTAATCGATAGTGAAGGATCGATTTTATTTGAAAATAAACCTTTAGACATCAAGCAATTAAAAGATAAGGTGAAGGAATATGTTGAGAATGCGAATAACGCTGAAGACATGCCTGAAAAGCTTGAAGAAGAAGTTCCATTGTTCGGCAAAGTTATGATAACTAAGAATCATGTTATCTCACTAATGAATCACCGAATGACTAGTTATCAAGATTATATCTCAGTACAGAATGAGCTTGCAAAAGCTTACAACGAATTGAGAAATGAACTAGCTAGAAAGAAATTTGGTAAGCCATTCGAAGAGTTAGAGACAGAACAACAAAAAGCTGTAGCTAAAGTATATCCTCAAAAGATATCTGAAGCAGAGCCTAAAAATTATGGAGAGATTAAGTAATGGGAAAATTTAGTAACGCCGGCGGTCGCGAGATGCCAGAATTGAATACTTCATCACTACCTGACTTAGTATTTGCGTTCTTGTTCTTTATCATGATGGTAACATCGATGCGTGAAGTAACGTTGAAAGTAAAATTCAAGACACCTCAGGCTACTGAAATTCAGAAGTTAGAGAAGAAATCGTTAGTAACTTTTGTTTATGTTGGAGAGCCTACGGCTGAACTTCAAGCAACAATGGGATCTGAAACTCGTATTCAGTTAAATGATGCGATCGCAGATATTGACGAAATTCAAGATTATATCGCTCAAGAGAAGTCTAGTATGAAAGAAGACGAAGCTCCATTTATGACTGTTTCTATTAAAGGAGATGCAGAAACAAAGATGGGTATCGTATCAGACATCAAGCAAGCACTTCGTGAAGCATATGCACTTAAAATTAATTATTCAGCATCACTTAAAGTGGACTAAATTTAATTTTGATATAAATAAAAAAGGGATAACAAATTGTTATCCCTTTTTTTATGCTTACACATCTTCTGATACTCGATAAACAGAACGATATAAACAAGCCTTAGCCACATCAAAATCAAGGGCTATATTTTGTTTATTAAGTGTCATAAACCGTAACTCTACCCACTCTTGCCCTTCGCTATAAGGAGGCTGTTGGTAAGGATAGTTATGAAATTTAAATTCCAATCGCTCATAGAACTGAATCCTGCGTTTTGCCATCTCATCTAGTGGCAATTCTACCTCAAGCAAAATAGGAAGGGCAGTCTCCTCAATTAGTAGCGTTAACGCTTTAGATCCTATCCCCCCACTACGCCTAGCATTATCAATCGCAAAATGCTCTACATATAAGAATTCAGCAAACTGCCACGTCGTAATAAATCCTACATATACACCGTCTTGTGTAAATGTGTAAAGATTAAAAGCTGGATTATTTGCAATCAGAAGTTTCGTTAATTCAAAATCTCGACGTTCGTTTAAAGGAAAAGCCTCGATATATGTTTGTTCAACTTGTGATAATACTGGATCACTTATATCCTCTCTTTTAATCAAAAATAGTTGATTTGTTGTTTTCATATATTTATTTACATTAGTTTATTATCAAAACATAAGCTTTCGTTATTAAATATCAATAAAAGCGATTCAGTATAAGGTGATATTCATTACCTTTGTAATTGATTTTGCAAATATAAATATTAAATACAAATATAGGAATTTATGGCACAACAACAACTGGATGAATTAGATGAGAAGATTCTAAAGTTAATCATAGGCAATGCACGCATTCCATTTCTTGAAGTTGCTCGCGCTTGTGATGTATCTGGCGCTGCAATTCATCAACGCATTCAAAAACTAACAAAGATAGGTGTAATAAAAGGCTCAGAATATATTGTAGATAATAAAAAAGTAGGCTTTGAGACATGTGCATACATGGGACTATTCCTTAAATCACCTGGGCAATTCCCAGTTGTTATTGAGGCTTTACACAATATACCAGAGGTAGTAGAGTGCCACTATACAACAGGGCAATACGATCTTTTCATTAAAATATATGCCCGAGACAATCAGCATTTACTGAATATTATACACAATCAATTGCAGCCACTTGGATTAGCTCGAACGGAATCACTCATTTCATTCAAAGAAGCATTCAAGCGTCAAATACCGATTGATATACATAGTGAGTTAAATAGTGAGCCTACGCAACCTGCCTATACAGAAACAGAAAGCGATATCACAGAATAAAAACAAATAAAGGGATGGAGTCAGCAAATTGCGACTCCATCCCTTTATTTGTTTACACACACTGCAATTACAGTGCGAGTAAATATCGCTTAAACTCAGTAAATGAATTTGGAAGCATCACTGTTTGCTTCGTCCCTTTCATAAATACTTGAAGTTTTTCTGGTACAACTACCGAATCTCCGATAATACCCTCTACTGTCTCCAAGAATTTAGCGGGATGTGCAGTTTCTAAGAAAAGCCCTACCTCTCCAGGTTGTAACCCCTCTTTCAATGCCTGATAACCGCAAGCTCCGTGCGGATCTAGCAGATAAGCATGCGTTTCATATACATCCTTTACCGTTGCAGCAATTGTTTCATCCGAATAGGTTGTCGAACTTATATCCGCTTTGATAGCTTCATGTTTGTGGTTATAGAGATCTAATATACGGGCAAAGTTACTTGGATCACCCACATCCATTGCATTCGCAATCGTGCTTACGGATGGACGCGGTTGATATACACCTGATAAAAGATATTGGTGAAAAATATCATTCTGATTATTGGCTGCAATAAAGCGCTTGATCGGCAATCCCATACGTTTACCAATGAGTCCTGCCGTAATGTTTCCGAAGTTACCACTCGGTACGCAAACCACTAAATTGTTGCTCTTACCCATGCGCATCAACTGTGCGTAAGCGTAGAAATAGTAAAATGCTTGCGGTAAGAAACGTGCTACATTAATTGAATTGGCAGATGTCAGATTCAAGTGTGCATTCAACTCCTCGTCCATAAAAACCTGCTTAACTAATGCTTGGCAATCGTCGAACGTGCCTTCTACCTCCAAGGCTGTAATATTCTGCCCCAGTGTTGTAAACTGGCACTCTTGAATAGGGCTCACCTTTCCTTTCGGATATAATACAAAAACCTGTATCCCTTTTACACCTAAAAAGCCATTGGCAACAGCACTACCCGTATCTCCTGAGGTTGCAACCAAAACATTCACATCCGTTTGCCCCTCTTGCTGTATAAAATAGCCCAAGATACGCGCCATAAAGCGACCGCCCACATCCTTGAATGCAAGCGTTGGACCATGATAAAGTTCCAAGCTATAGATATTATCTGTCACCTTCACTACGGGTGTATCAAAAGAGAGCGTATCTTCTACAATCTGCTTCAGCGTATCGGCAGGAATATCTTCTCCAAAGAAAGCATCCGCCACAACATAAGCGATTTCAGTAAACGAGAGGGTACTAATTTTCTCGAAAAAAGAGGCTGGTAACGTCTGAATTGCTTCGGGCATAAACAGCCCTTTGTCGCTTGCGAGTCCTTTTACAACGGCATCGCGTAGTGATACACGGTCTGCTTGTTGGTTTGTGCTATAATATTTCATATGATATTCTTGTGTCTGTTTATTTCAAAAAAGCATACATAAATTCATTCTCCTTTAATAAGCCGTAAACACCTTGTTGTGCAGCGCTCTCATCGTATAGAGTAACACGATCGGGCGTAGCGCCAGGTTTGTATATTACAAAAGGGACAGGCGTAGCCGTATGTGTACGAAGTTCGCACGGTGTTGGATGATCTGGCAGTACCGCTATAGTTACTGGCTCAAACCAAGTTGCCAACGCCTCAACGATTGGTTTAACAATGCGGCTATCAAAGTTCTCAATGGTTTTAATCTTAAGCGCAATGTCGCCCTCATGCCCAGCCTCGTCGCTTGCTTCAACATGTAGATAGACTAAGTTATCTGTTTCGAGTGCTTTGAGTGCTGCTGCTACCTTCCCTTCGTAATTGGTGTCGTACAATCCTGTTGCACCCTCCACCTTTATAACCTCCATGCCTGCATAGATTCCAATACCTTGAATCAAATCAACTGCCGATATTACGGCAGAATGTTCAATGCCATAAAGCGCTTGCAGTGTTTGCATCGCAGGGCGAAAACCCAAAGACCAAGGCCAAATACAATTTGCAGCATCTTTACCTGCTTCCACACGGCAAAGATTCACAGGATGAGCTGCAAGTATCGCTTGCGAATCAGCAATCAACTGGTTTAATAAACGAGCCGTATCCGCTGCCTCTTCTGTCTCCGCATGTGGTAATAGGGGACGAAAAGGGTGTAAAGGCACATCATGTGGCGGAACACAAGCAACACGCTTATCACCACCTTTAATCACTAACAGATGGCGGTAAGAGACTCCTGTATGAAATTGTACAGTCTCGGAACCTAATTGTTCGTTGAGTGCCTCTATTAAAAGAGCTGATTCTTCGGTTGAGATATGTCCCGAAGAGTGGTTTTTTAATAAATCACCTTCAATACAAACTAAGTTACAACGCATCGCCACATCACCTGGTTGTAGTTCCACACCAATACTCGCCGCTTCTAACACACCACGACCTTCGTAAACCGTAGGCATATCATATCCCAACACAGCCATGTTTGCTACCTCACTACCTGGATGAAAACCAGGGGCTACTGTTTGTAGCAACCCCGATTGTCCCATCGCAGCTAATTGATCCATATAGGGTGTATGTGCATATTGCAGCGGAGTTTTACCTCCTAATGCTGCAATTGGTTCATCTGCCATACCATCTCCTAAAAGAATTATATGTTTCATAATAATAGAATTATATAAATGGTTTACCGGATATTGGCAATAGAAATCACATCGGCAAATACACCTGCCGCCGTTACTTCTGCACCAGCACCGTATCCTTTGATAATCATAGGCGAATCGTTGTAACGCTCCGTCGAAATCATGATAATATTGTTACTCCCCTCTAAGTCGTAAAAGGGATGGTGGCTATCCACCTCCTGCAGCCCCACTTCGCAAGTACCTTCTACCATTTTGGCTACAAAACGAAATTTCTTGTTCTCTAAAGCTAGCGTTTTACGTTTCGCTTCAAACTCAGCATCCAACTCATTAATCGTAAGCCAAAAGTCGTCTAACGATCCTTCAAAATATTTTGAGGGGATAAATAAGTTGCTTGTTACATCTGCCTGCTCTACCTCATACCCAGCTTCACGCGCTAAGATAACTAATTTACGCATTACATCCTTTCCACTCAAGTCGATACGGGGATCAGGCTCTGCAAACCCTGCTTCTTTCGCCATAAAGATTGCTTTACTCAAAGGAATCTCTTCGCTAAGGGTATTGAAAATAAAATTCAACGTACCCGATAGTACCGCTTCTATTTTAAGGATATGATCTCCACTGTTAATTAAATCGTTCATGGTGTTGATAATTGGCAAACCAGCACCTACGTTGGTTTCGAACAAAAACTTAGCACCACGGTGACGAGCCACCTCTTTGAGCAGACTATAATTCTGAAAAGAAGAAGAAGCTGCCAACTTATTAGCTGCCACAACAGATATATTTTGCGAAAGCAACGCTTCGTATATATTCGCTACAGATTCATTTGCAGTACAATCTACAAACACTGCATTAAAGATATTCATTTCAATAATTTGATCTCTGATAATCTCTGCCGACGAAGAGATTCCCTTCGTATTAAGCTCTTCCATGTAATTATCCAGATTCACCCCTTTACGGCAAAACAGCGCATGCTTGGTATTTGATATACCTACAACATTCAGTTTCAACCCATTTTGAGCCATCAATTTAGGCTGTTGTGTGCGGATTTGATCCAATAAACGCCCACCAACCGTACCAATACCTGCCACAAATACATTCAACACCTTATATTCTGACAAAAAGAAAGAGTCGTGAATAGAGTTCAACGCCTTGCGCAAATGCTTCGCCTTGATAACAAAAGAGATATTCGTTTCTGATGCACCCTGCGCACAAGCAATTACACTAATGCCACTGCGCCCCAATGTACCAAACAGTTTGCCCGCAATGCCAGGTGTACGTTTCATCCGCTCACCCACGATAGCCACAGTCGCTAAATCTGTTTCTGCCTTGATTCTATTTAATTCGCCCTGCGAAAGCTCTAATGCAAACTCTTCATTCAATGCCTTTACAGCCAGTTCTGAATCGGCATTGCTTACTGCAAACGAAGTATTATTCTCCGAACTTGCCTGCGATACCATGAATACACTAATGCCATTCTTAGCCAACGTTTTAAAGATACGGTAATTTACACCAATCACACCCACCATGCCTAAGCCTTGTACGGTGATTAATGCAGTATCGTTTATCGATGAAATTCCTTTAATCGCTTTATCAGCAGTGCGTGAAGGCTCTTTAGAGATAAATGTTCCTGGTGCTGCTGGGTTAAACGTATTTAGAATACGGATCGGAATATTTTTATGATATACGGGATAAATCGTAGGGGGATAAATCACCTTTGCACCAAAGTTACAAAGCTCCATTGCCTCAATAAAGGAAAGACGATCTATTACATAGGCAGACTCGATCATGCGTGGATCGGCAGTCATAAAGCCATCTACATCGGTCCATATCTCCAATACCGTAGCACCTAATCCCGTTGCCAAGATTGAAGCGGTATAATCAGAGCCTCCACGACCGAGGTTTGTAATCTCGTCATTTTCGGTACTCGTAGAGATAAATCCTGGAACTAAAGAGACTTTAGGAAGTGTTGCAAATGTCTCTTGTAGGAGCGCATTGGTGCTTTCGAAGTCGACAATATGTTTATTGAACTGCTTCTCTGTTTTGATAAACTTACGCGAATCAAACAATACAGCGCCTTCAATTACGTTCGAGACAATCAGCGAAGAGATGCGCTCGCCATAACTTACAATCGTATCGGATGTTTTGTCAGACAGATCGTTGATTAAGTAGATCCCTTTAAATATATTTCCAAGCTCATTGAGCAAGTCCATCGTTCTGCGTTGTACATCTGCACAAAGCTCTTTATCAGGCACTACGCATTCGATTAATTCGAGGTGTCTGCTTATGATCGCAGAGAATTCGATTTCGTACGCAATATCTCCTTTCGAAGCCATCAAAGAGGTCGAAATCAATTTATCCGTAATCCCACCCAAAGCCGATACAACTACAATTACCTCACCTGGTTCTGCCTCAACAATTTTCTTAACACTTAGGATACTGGCTGCGGAACCAACGGATGTTCCGCCAAACTTTAATACTTTCATCGGCTACTTATTAATATATTATATTTGATTATCTATTATAAACGAACCCCCTATAATTACAATAGGTTGATAGATAAATTAAATTGATTTTATGGATTTAAAGAAAGCTGAAACAAGGTTTTGCGTGGCAATAACACTTGTTAAGATGGCATAGAACACCCCAAGGGAGTTGAGCAACTCCCCGACATATATGTTGAGCCGGTATTCATTCGCTGTAATGTGTTCATCTTTCAATAATAAATGATTGATTCGCAATATTAGCAATTATATTTTAAATAATAGGTATTTAAAGAAAAAAAATATCATAATATTGATAATTATGTCATATTTGCGGAAATAAAGGCAATCTTATAACTAATTGCACCATTAAGATTACGAATTGATAGCTAAATGAATTTCTCAGTAAGAAAGTATTATCAGACGAGTAAAAAGCAGTATAATGTGTAAGGGATGGTAGAGTTTAAACAAATAGATAGGAGATATTGCTACCAAAGTGCGTGGTCTTTAGTGTAAACACTTTACTTTTTTAATCTCTTGACCAAGGTCGAGAGACCAGATGACCTTGGTCAACAGATCAGATAACCAGGGTCAAGAGATCGGATGACCTAGGTCGAGAGGTTAGATGTATGGCATTAAAAAGATAATTTGAGTGCGGATAGGGATTAAAATGTGCTTGATATTGAAGTTAATCGTCGAACATTACAGACAGGTACAAATAGGCTAAAAAAGTATGTAAAAAAAGATATTGCTATTTCTCTGTAAAACAAGGATTGTAAAATGTCAAGGCTCATTTATTGGCTAGGTTATTAGTGTCCACCATTAATTATGGGCTGTTTATTTAAGTAGCTGTAGCACCATTGCTAAATCACTGAAACACAAATAGCTGTTTTTTAAATCAAGAAAACTACTTAACAAAGTCGATTAAATGTTAATTTGCATGTAGTGTACAGCTTGTGCCAAGGTAGTGATTGTGAGAATGAATTTTTATCCTTAAATTTGTTGGGAGGATATCAAAGCAGTCCAATTTAATTATTTTGAATCTTTATGAATTCAGAAAAAGAAAATATCAAATTATTTAAAAGTGGTTCTACAAAAGCATTTGAGGCCTTGTATACTCTATATAATTCTCGATTATATGGCTATTGCTTTCAGTGGACAAAATCTCAAGATGATTCACAAGAGATTGTTCAAGATGTATTTACTAATTTATGGCAAAGTAGAAAAGAGATTAAAGAAGAAAATACACTTTTGTTCTATATTTTCCGAATAGCAAAGAATCAGCTAATAAATCGATATAGACGAAATCTGAATTCTCCTATTTTTGAAGGGTATGTGCAATATACGAATGAAGTGAATTTATCAAGTAATAATACGGATGAACCACTACTATACGATGAATTTCGCAAAAAAATTGATCAAATTAAAACTAAGCTACCTAAAACTCAGCAATTAGTATTTGAGTATAGTATTTTTCAGCAAAAGACAAACAAGGAAATAGCAAAGCTATTAGATATGAGTGAACAAACAATAAAAAATCAATTATCACTTGCTTTGAAAACTTTTAGGTTAAAACTAAGCAAGCATCATTATATGATTATATGGATGTTTTTATTACTAAAATAGCTTTTTTAGGTACCATTAACAGGATTAGTTGTCATATATGTAAACGTTAGAATATAGATGGATAAATTGCATTTAAAATATTTGAATAATACGCTTAGTTTAGACGAACTAAAGAAACTCAGGTCGAAAGTTGAAAATACTAAAGATGAAGAGATAGAACAGATATTGCTAGACTCTTGGCTTAGTAGTGGTAAGTTTGAAAATGAGGGAGAGCGTACTGTATTTATTAAGCCTCAGAAAAGAGGGCGTTTTGTGTTGTTAAATCGCATGTTACGTGTAGTGGCTAGTTTTTTATTGCCAATCTTAGCAGTGACTACTATCTATTTCTATAATGAGGCAAATCAAACTTTGCAAGAAGATATGGTTATTAGAGTTGCTAAGGGGGAGTGTGTTGCTTTAACCTTACCAGATGGTAGTCATTTGAACCTTAATTCGGAGTCTATGTTAAGATATAATCCTGCTAGCTTCAATACCGATAAACGTGAGTTATATTTTGAAGGTGAGGGATATTTTGATGTTGCTTATAACAAAGATGCACCATTTATTCTCACGACAGCTGACGTGAAAGTAGAAGTGTTGGGTACAGAATTCAATTTCTTATCGTATAATCATTTGGATAAAATTGAACTGACTTTAATAGATGGGCATGTGGTTCTCTCCAGTTTAAATTCATTATCTACGCAAAAATTATATAAAAATCAGAAAGCACTGTTTAGTCGATCTAGCAAAACTTTCACATTAATTCCAGAGGTGAATGCTAAAGCATCTATTTCGTGGATTAAGGGAGGATTAGTGTACACAAGTGCTACGATAAAACAGGTGCTTGAATCACTAGAGAGTCATTTTGAAATAAGTTTATGCTTTGAAAATTGCGATGATATTCTAAATGAAAAATTTACAGGTACATTGCCATCAAATGATCTTAATGAAGCTATTGAAATCATTCAACGGATATTTGACCTTAGGCACGTTAGGGTTAATAAAAAGATTATCTTTTACCATAAGTGAGAATCGTGTTCCTCTTTCAGAAATCATATGCGCTATACTTTACAAGTTAAGAACAGGCATTTAATGGGCATTGCTACCTGTAAAATAATTGTTTAGTTCAACTATTCTGAGTTAGCAATCAGTTTATTATCTCTTTCGAAAGGTCAGTAAGCGTGGCGTTTGAAAGGATTGTTGGACAAATTTAATCTTAGCAAAGAAAGTGTCTATGGATTTATCAAGCTGCGACTTAGACGGAAATCATACGCCTGCTATTAAAGCAGGTGAATCAGTGGGATATCAAGAACGAAAGAAACGAAAAACAACTAATGCTTTATACCTTACAGACAAACAAGTGCTTCCGTTAACTATGAGTATTCCAGAGACAGGTAATCATCATGACTTATTTGAAGTTAAGACTCATGGTGGTGAGATATTAGCGAGCTTGAAAAACACTAACATCTCAAAAGAAAAGTATAAACGACTTTATTATGCTAAATAAATATTATGCCCAATCCACATATTTTGAAAATAAATCGTATTCTACTCTAGAAAAGAGTGTAAATCAAATCTGACATCCAATACTTTAACCTTCTATTGCATTTTTTTCTTAAATAAAAAAATAAATAGTTCGGTACGAATAGTTTAAACTCTTGTCTATACTGTTGAGTAATAAAAATGAGTGCTAAGATTATTATTGCTGAATTCAACTTGCTAATGCAACTGAAACAATTCATAGGACATTCTCAAAACAGCAACTATTTTTCAAAAAAAGAAAGAGAGGTTTTCTCCCTTTCTTTCTCTGAAAGGCTAACTATTACCATCTTTGCAATAATGTCTGAGCAAAGAATTAAAGTAGATGAAAAATAATTAACCGCAGAGTAAAGGTCGCAACAAGTAGAGTCTGGATACGAAGTTACAAGGAAAAGAAGCCATCCCTGTAGCCAAAGTTATCAATTGGGCACTGCATAAAGTTAAACACTTAATACATATTATAACGGCTGACAAAGAATTTACAAAGTACGAGGATATAGCGCAGAAATTGGAAATAGATTTCTATTTTTGCAAACCATACCACTCATAGGAACGTGGAGCCAATGAAAACACAAATGGCCTTATCAGGCAATACATACCTAAAAGGTACGGATTGTAGCGATGTGACCAAAAAGAAGATTAAATGGAGTGATTCCAAACTAAATAATCATCTTCGTAAAAAAACTCAGCTACCTCATTCCAAATGAAAAAATTAAACAAATTATAATACCGAATTCAGTTGCATTAGCAAGATGAATTCTGCATCAAATTACTATGAACTAAATTACCATGAACTATTTAAACTTAAAATACCTAATGGCAGTATGTTTACTGCTGTGTTACTCCGTAACTCTTATGGCACAGCCTAAAGAACAACGTGTAACTGTAAAAATTAAAAAAGGCTCAATTGAGGAGTTATTTGCCTCAATTGAATCGCAAAGCACATATCGATTCTCCTATAGAGATGGATTGATTAATTCTAAAAAGGATGTTACAGTAAATATGTCTACAGCAAATGTGAAGGATATTTTAGATGCTGTACTTCCGACTATAAAATTGAAACATTTTGTGGTCTCAGACCGCTCGATTGTTATTTCGGAACTGAAATCGAAAACGATTGCGTCGAAAAAAATAAAAATATCAGGTGTTGTTACTGACGCTGATGGTGAGACTATTATTGGTGCTAATATTTTTGAGAAGGATAATATCCAAAACGGTACAATGACTGATATCGATGGTCGTTATACTGTTACAGTTCCTTCTAATTCTAAATTAGTTGTGTCATATATTGGTTATAAACGCCAGGAAATTAATGTTACTGGATCCAAACAGATCAATATTAAGTTGATTGAAGATGCAGATATTTTAGATGAGGTGGTAGTTATTGGATATGGCTCAATGAAAAAAAGTGATTTAACAGGTTCTACAATCTCTGTGAAATCAGATGAGTTACGAGCAACTCACGCCCAGTCATTGTCGCAGGCTTTACAAGGAAAAGCCTCGGGAGTGCAAGTTTCTACAACATCAGCAGCTCCTGGTGGAGCATCTTCTATACGTATAAGAGGAACAAATTCTTTGTTGGCAGATGCTAGTCCCCTATATGTTGTCGATGGGTTTCCGGTTGATGATATTAATAATATAAATTTGAATGATGTTGCATCGGTAGAAATTCTGAAAGATGCTTCTTCAACAGCTATTTATGGTTCACGTGGAGCAAATGGCGTTATATTGATACAGACAAATACGGGTGTTGCTTCAGCTCCTCAATTTAATTTTAGTAGTAGTTTTGGTTTTCAGGAGGTATATCGTAAAGTTGATCTTCTCAATGGAAGCGAATTTGCAACACTGTTTAATGAATATCAAATTAATAATGGAGAGAAAGCATATTATGATGGTTCCCATCGTGACAGACCTTCTCCTGATCAGATAGGTGATGGTACTGATTGGTTTGATCAAATTATGCAACCTGGATTTATTCAAAGTTATAATCTGTCTGCTGCTGGAGGTACGGAAAATATGCAGTATAGAATTTCAGGAGGGTATTATGATAATGAAGGTGTTATAAAAGGAGGTAATTTTAACCGTCTCAATTTGAATGCAAATAATAAAATTGATCTAAACAAGTGGTTGAATCTTCAAATGGGACTATTTTTATCTCGTACAGATACGGATGGGTCTGGTGATAGAACTGGATTGGAGACTTCTAGTGGAACACTTAATAATGCGATGAAAATGTCGCCAGTCATTAATGTGTATGATGAATATGGAAACTATAACGCAAATAATTTTCCTGGAACACAAAGTAATGAGAATCCACTTGCATACGCAAATGAAGTTTTGGATAATATTATTGTTGACAATATTGTTGCAAACGTTAACTTAGGGATTAATCCATTTGATGGTTTGAATCTTCAGATTAAATTGGGTGCTAATATTAAACACCAGGATGGTTACTCGTATCTTTCAAAGAAAACAATTGAAGGGGCAAAAATTGACGGTCGGGCAGCAATATCAAGCGTAAAAAGAGCTAATTATGTCAATGAGTATATCGCAAATTATAAAAAGAAATTAAAAAAACACAACCTATTTTTAACGGGTGCTTTTTCACTTGAACAAAATCAATATGAGTATAATTCCATAACAGGTACAGGTCTAGCTATTGATGATCTATCGTATGCTGGTATTGCATCTGCGGAAGTGGTGTCACAGCCTGTTTTTGCAAAAACACAGTCGTCGCTGATGTCTGTTTTGGGAAGGATAAATTATAACTATGATAATCGCTACCTTGTGACACTTACAAATCGTATGGATGGTAATTCCGGTTTTGCTGATGGTAAAAAATGGGGCAATTTCCCCTCTGCTGCATTGGCATGGCGTATTAGTCAAGAGGATTTTTTGTCTGGTGTTGAATTCATCCATGACTTTAAACTGCGTATGGGTTGGGGTTTAACTGGTAACTCAAAAATTGGCAACAATCGTTCGTTGAGTTTGCTATCAGATCAGCGTTATCCTTTTGGCGATGATGTCTCTAGTGGTATAGGTCCTAGCTCTATTGGTAATCCTGATCTGAAATGGGAAACTACTGAGATGTACAACCTAGGAATTGATTTAAATATGTTTAACAATAGACTTCGATTCACGGCTGAAGCATATTATAAATACACCTCTGATATGCTTATGAGCTATGATATTCCTGTAAGTTCGGGCTATCAAAAAGCATATATAAATGCAGGAGAGCTTGAGAATAAAGGTTTAGAATTTTCGCTGAATGCTGCGGTGATTGATACGGACAACTTTAAATGGGATTTAGGTGGTAATATCTCTTTCAATAGAGATAAAGTAACTAAACTATATGATGGTCAATCTTTAGTGGTTGAAATTGGTGATAAGCAATCTATTTGGATAGAAGAGGGTAATCCTATTCGTCAATTCCAAGGCAGTGAAGTTCTAGGTATATTTAGAGATCTGGATGATGTCAATTCACATGTATGGGTAGATGAAAAAGGTACTGAAAAACTTATTCAAGCCAATGCTAAACCTGGAGATATAAAATATAAGGATAACAATAATGATGGAAAGATAGATAATCTGGATAACATTGTCTATGGTAGTGCATTTCCTGACTTTACATATGGAATCACTAACAAAATTCAGTATAAAGGCTTTGCCTTCGATTTGTTTATTAATGGTAGTCAAGGGAACTGGGTTCAAAATAGGACATTAGCTTATTTACGAAATACGAGTAACATACGAAACAACCTAAGTGCAGAGCTTGTTGACCGTTGGACGCCAGAGAATATTGATACAAATATTCCTCGCTTAGGTTCGGAGAATAATTTGCCAAGTTTCGAAGATGCAAGTTATATACGTATTCAGAATATTAGTCTATCGTATAGTTTTCCAAAGAGATTGATAAAAAATATTGATGGATTGACTCTTTCTGCAAGCATTGAAAATCTTTATGTATGGACGGATTATAGCGGTTGGGATCCAGATGTGAACAGTGCGTTTGGAGGGAGTGAAAATATGAATGTTGGTCAAGACGTGAACAGTTATCCAAAGCCACGTGTGTATAGAGTGGGTTTAAATTTTAAATTTTAAATTTTTGAGTTATGAAAGTCATATTATTTATATTCGTATTATTGTCAGCTACTTCGTGCAACTCTTTTCTTGACGAGAAGATTTTTACTGATGTAACTACTGACGATTTTTATAATAATGAAGATGAGTTAGAAGCTGCTTTAGTTGCTGCTTACTCTTCATTTCAATCTGTAAATTATTACGATAACAGTATATTTCAAGTAGCAGATTTAAGTACTGATATGCTTGATACACGTTATGGTAATAATGTCTATAATAAGTTTAATAGCTCCAAGGATCATAATCAATATAAAGTATTTTGGGAGAGTTGTTGGTTTGCAAATAATGCTGTAAATAGTGTTATTACATATGCTCCAAAAGCTGTAATGAGCGATGATATTCGCAATGAAATTTTAGCGCAGGCACACTTTCTACGTGCATTGAACTACTTTAATTTAGTTCGTGTTTATGGTCCTGTACCTTTAGTATTAAAAGCAGTTAGTACGGTGAATGATGATTTATATCCTAAGACTGCTTCTCTTGACACTGTTTACACTCAAATTATAGCTGATTTACAGTTTGCAAAACAGTTTTTACCCCAAAATAATGAGACAGGTAAAATTGGTCGTGCAACAAAGGGTGCAGCAATGAGTCTATTGGGTAAAGTCTATTTAACCTATGCAGGGCACCGTAAATCGGATGATGGTTCTACTCTTATTAAAGGTGATGCTAAGTACTATAATTTGGCTTTCAGTCAGTTGGATTCTGTAGTTAAGGGTCATACTGGTACATATGCTCTGTTTGATGATTATGCAGATATATTTTCTAAGGATACTGAGAGTGGAATAGAGGATATATTTAGTATTCAATATAAACAAGGCGTGGTAGGTGCAGGTGCATCAGGTGGCGAGGGATCTTTGAAACAAACACATTGGGCTCCTCAGTATGGCATCACTCACTCTGCTTATGCAACATATAGAGTTGTTCCGGCTTTTTATAAGAAGTTTGCAAGTATAGACAAACGCAAATCTGTCATCTTTTTAGATCGATTTATCGACCAAGATGGAGTGCTACGTGCGTATCCAAAAACTCTTTCTCATCCGTACGTAAAAAAATACATCAGAGATATTCGTGAGGGCGGTATAGGTGGTTTCACAAATACATCAGCTAGAGATGGTGAGGAGAATACAATTATTTTACGTTATGCAGATGTATTGCTTATGCACTCAGAGGCTTTGTATGGCATGACAAAAAGTATTACTACTGAAGCTATTTGGGGAATCAACGAGGTACGTAAACGTGCAGGACTAGGAGGTCTGAATTTAGGAAATATACATACAGAAGATCAGTTTATTGCTCGCCTTTTGGATGAGAGAGAGAAAGAGTTGTGTTTCGAGGGGCATGGATGGTTTGATTATGTGCGTACAGGACAACTATACAAGCGTATTAAAATCCCTACTGGTAGTGATCCTATAAAGTTTTACTATTGGCCAATCCCTTCGATTGAAATTAATAAGAACGAGAATCTGGTGCAAAGTCCAGGCTGGTAATATATTTATTATTGATACTAAAATAATTATGAAAAAGAAAAACAGTATATTTATATCGCTTTTAGCTATTGTTTTTGGATTGTGTTATTCTTGTAATGAGGAGACACTTCCAACAGAGGATTTAATTGTATACGACAAAACAAAAGCACCTATTATCACTAGTAATATTGATTTAGGAACAGAAATGTTTATAGATTCTATTGCAATATGGGACGTTGATATTAATGCTTATAATGGTATTGATACAATCTTTTTAAATGATTCGGTGATTCATGCTTTTGGAGATGGTCAGCTTAAATATAATGGCATTGAAATTACAATGCCAAGCCAAGAGGAGTATGAGGTTAAATTAAGTGTTAAAGATGAGGCAGGTTTGGAGACAATACATCCACCATTCACTATTAATGTAAAGGGCAAACCTACGATTATCAGTAATGTTGATTTGAAACCAGTAATGTTTGTAGATTCTAAAGCAATATGGGACGTTGATATTAATGCTCATAATGGTATTGATACAATCTTTTTAAATAATTCGGCAATTCATACTTTTGGAGATGGTCAGTTTAATCATAATGGCATTGAGATTACGATGCCTGACCAAGAGGAGTATGAGGTTGTATTAAGCGTTAAAGATGTGTTTGGATTTGAGACAACATATCCTGCATTTACGCTTACGGCTAAGGGAAGAATTACTTCACCGTTTATGATTTGTGATTTTACAACAGCTGGTGCAACTGTGATAGGTAAAGAAAGCAAACGCCGCCCTCTATTTCCAAAAGCAAACGCAGTAGACGGTGGCTCTCAATATTCTGCTAATGCAGGATGGATAGATGCTACAATGGTATCTGATTTAGAAAATCAAACTACCGTTAGATATGGAGCACCAAGTATGGGAACTATCAATAATGCAGATAAGTGGAAGCACGTATCTTTATTTGGAGCTGTGGCACCAAATAAAGAGGGAAATTCCGTATCGGCACTATTAGTCCGACACCACTTTAAAGATGTGGCACCAGACGGTGATGTGAGTACAATAAAATGGAAACCTGCTCCTGCTTTTTTCCTTAATAAGTTAGTGTTTGATGCTCCTTTACTTGAACCTCTTGTTGCTGACCTTGTTGCCAGTAAACGTGTTTTTAAAATAGACATTTATGTTGACACAAAAAGCACGGCTGACACTGATCCTAATAAAAAATATAATTTTAATCTGACAAAGCATGATATGGTTGCATTGGGTATGGCAAATGTTGCAAAATTTAATAATACTACGAGTAAAGGTGGTGAGAGATCTGGTCAAGATCACGGTATGGTAGCTTATATAACACAAACAGATGCGTGGGAAACATTGACATTTGAGCTTGACCCAAGCAATACGTTTGTGCATACTAATACAGCTCTTCCAATTGGAAATAACGAGATTGATATGTTGACTCTGTTCATATCTGCACAAACAACAAAAACTGGTAGTGTAACTAATGTTGTCTCTAATGCCAAATATTATTTAAGTAATTTACGTGTAGAAAAAGTTGATTAATGAAAATGAGTATATTCTTAGTTAATATAATGATCTTGATGATCAGCTTTATAGGTTGTTCTTCTTCAGTAGACTCTCCCATCGAGTCTACTGATAAAGATCCAATCAGACCTGAAGGAGATGAGGTGGAACTAACTTTCTCATCTGATAATTCTACGCATAAGGTTAGTTCAAATCTTATAGGATTTAATAATATCTATTCGCTTTATGGCGATGATTTCTGGGCGAAAACACCCATTAAGGATGGATTAAAGCAGATGGAAACATCTTTTCTTCGTTGGCCAGGTGGTGCACCAACAAATCGCTACCATTGGAACAACTTAAATGGTCAGGGATGGAAAGATAATTGGGATCCTGAATATGATGTTGCGGATGATATGCCAGAAGCAGACTTTACTGACCTTGCCGAACATATAGCAATATGTCGTGAGGTTGGTGCAACGCCATTAATCGGAATCAATCAAGGTTCAGGGTTAAAATGGAATAGGGTAGAAAATGCTTTAGCTGATGCAAAGGCACTAGTAGAACATTGCGAAGCCCAAAACTATAATGTTGATTACTATTATTTGGATAACGAACCGTACCATGTAGGAGCTAATTATAGGATGACATGGCAAGTGTATGCAGAACAAATAAATATGTATGCTCCCGAAATAAAAGCAATAAATCCAGATGCTAAGATTGTAATTAATTGGGAAAAGATACAACCAAATAGTTTGTGGAACATTCTAAGAGAGGCAGGTGATAATATTGATATTGTCGAAGTGCATTTTTATTGGGACAATGATAAAGTTAAATTTGATAATTGGCGCAAGCAGTTGCCTATGAATTCGACTTCTCAATGGTATGACGAAGGAGGAACATACGTTGAAGAGATAGAGTTGTTTTACGAAAAGTGTAGGAGACTTGGATATAACCATATAAAGTTAGCCTCTCTTGAGTGGAATGTAGGTAAGAGTGGGACGCTTGTAGATTACCCTACAAAATATGAAAACACCATTATGCAGGCTGAAATGCTTATGCAATTTATGGATGGAGGTTTAGAGTTTGCAACTTTCTGGCCTATTTTCTGGCCTAAGAGAACTAGTGACAAAACCTATAACGCGAATCGCTATTTGATGGATCCTACTGATAATTATGCATTCTCACCATCTTTGGATATGTTTACTATGTTGTCAGATGCTTTGAATAAAAATAAATATGTAATCTCATCTAATGATTCTACTGTTTATTCGTTGGCAGTTGGTGCAGACGATAAAAACAGTGAAATCTTGGTGTACACTCTCTCGAAATCAGATGAGGGAAGATGGATTAATCTAAATATCCCCAAATATTCTAATGTGATTTATGAGTTGTTGAAACCTGATGCTGTGGATAGAAAGAGTGGAAAGAAAGAAGTGCAACCTAATAATGCGGTTACGTATAATGTTGAAAAAGGCTGTTATAGTTATTATTTACCTGCCTATTCACTTGGATATATAAAATTGACAAATTAAAATATTATTATGATTAAAATATTATTTACTTGGGCTTTTGCTATACTTTTCTCATTTGTGACATTGGCACAAAATAGTGTTACAGTAGACTTTAATAAAATAGTGAAAGAGAATGTTCGCAAAGGAGGTTCTTCTGCAAATTTATGTTGGTTGCTAGATTCAGACCTTAAACGTCCTAATCAACATCAATCAATGAAACAAGCTTTAAGTGAAGTTGGGGTTGGAGCTTTGCGTTTCCCTTATGGTCATTTGGCTGATAACTATCTGTGGCATGCGGCTCCGTATGATAATATGGAGAATGGTTTACGACCAAAAGTGGCTGCAATGAGTCGTCCGCCAAGTAAATGGTCGTGGGCTGTAAAGAGTGATGCAAGCTTTAAGCATGCTATGGATTTTGATGAATTTATGGACTTGTGTCAAACGCAAAATATTGTACCATTAGTTGTCGTAAATCTTCTTTCGTTTAAATATGATGGAGGTCCTACTATTGAAGAACTTGCTACATCGGCTGCTGAATGGGTGAAGTATGCAAAAAAGAAAGGTTATAAAGTGGCATATTGGCAAATTGGCAACGAGATAGATCATCACCCTAAAACAATTACATTGCCAGAGTTTATTGAAGCGTATAAAACCATTGCTTCTGCAATGAAGGCGGTCGATCCTTCGGCTAATATAGGACCTGGTATTTTGGGGAAACAGAAATATTTTACTGCACTCTATGAAGTAGCACCTGGCTTGGTTGATTTCACATCTTGCCACCAGTATATGTTTCCTTTTATTGAGAGTTGTAAGACCTATGATTTATGGAGTAAATCAAATCAGGTATATATCTCCAATGTATTGAAAATGCAACGTGCTGTAGAGAGAACGGGAGAGAAGAACATGGAAATTCTTATTACAGAAACTGGTGTGTCGCCGTCTGGTAAAGATTTTGGAAATGTAAGTAATACTTATAAAGCATTATGGTGGTTTGAGGTCTTAATGTCTGAGTTGATGGTTCCCAATGTTTCCTACTCATTCTTTTGGGGTACACACTCACCATGGAAAGGAGAAGTGGATGATGATAAAGATGATGTTGCAGTGATGTTCCGACTTGATAATAATTCACGTAAACCAACGGCAGAGGTATCTCGATTAGTGAACTCAAATTTGAAAGACCAATTTGTGGAGAGTAGTACTACATCCGACGCTTTACGTGTGTTTTCAATGCTTAGTAAGAACAAAGAAGAAGGTACAATCTTTATTATGAATAAATTAAAAACTAGCATACCCGTATCGCTTAATTTAATAAATGCACCTGCGGATGTGAAAGAACTTGATGTTGTTGTACTTTCAGGCAAAGGACCGTTTGTGAAAAAAATGGTATATAAAGAGAATGGGGTTATAGGTGTTAAAGCAGGGAAAGCTTTAATAAGCATTCCTCCTCTTTCTATTTATGTTCTTCGTTACGGGAAATAGCATCTTGTTGTGAGTGTGATTTTATAGACAAAAAAGAAGTCTGTATGTTTGTTACATACCCTTGAATGATATTTCCATTCCGAATCTTTTTTGTTGAATAGTTTTGTATCAAATTTATATGATGATGAAAAAAATATTGATATTGTGTTTTGTATTTATTTCTTTTTATTCTATGGGGCAGCACAAAGTCAGAAATAGAGAGGTGTTTAATTACGATTGGTTGTTTAGTAAAGGTGAGAATATTGGCGCTCAAAATCTCGACTATGATGATTCTGCATGGCGGGAACTTAACCTTCCACATGATTGGGCAATAGAAGGACCGTTTGATGAAAAACACGATGCACGTACAGGAGGACTACCTATTTCGGGTGTAGCTTGGTACCGTAAACATTTTAATGTTGATAGTGAATCAAAAGGTAAAAAGATCACCATTGAATTTGATGGTGTGATGAACAATTCAACAGTTTATATCAATGGTTATCAAATAGGAGAACGCCCTTATGGTTATATTGGTTTTGAAGTTGATTTAACACCTTACATCAAATATGACGAAGAGAATGTTATCGCGCTGCATCTAGCACCTGAAGAACTATCATCTCGTTGGTATCCCGGTGCTGGAATATACCGTAATGTTTGGATGGAAATCAAGAATAAAACTCATGTTGCTCATTGGGGTACGTATGTAACAACTCCTAGTGTCACTGATAAGGAAGCGACAATTAATATAGAAACAATAATTAATTGTGATGATGATACAGAATCTCAATATCAAGTTAGATATATTATACTTGATGCAGATAATGCAATTATAACAGAAGAGATAAAAGAGATAAATCCTGCAAACAATGGAATATCTGTGAACACAACTCTACAAACAGTAGGAAAGCCCATTCGTTGGGATTTAGACAGACCATACCTATATACATTGAAGACAGAAATTCTAAAGGATAACAAAGTGCTTGACGACTATTTCACCACTTTTGGTATTCGCACAATCTCTTATAGTAGTGATGGTGGTTTTAAATTGAATGGACGACAAGAGCGTTTTAGAGGTGTATGTTTGCATCATGATTTAGGACCTTTGGGAGCTGCTGTTAATACACGAGCAACTGAGCGTCAACTTGAAATTATGAAAGCGATGGGAGTTAATGCTATTCGTACAAGTCACAACCCTCCTTCGCCAGAGCAGTTAGCCTTGTGTGATAAGATGGGGATTTTGGTACAAGTAGAAGCCTTTGATGGTTGGAAAATGGCAAAGGTTGAGAATGATTATAGTGTGCATTGGGATGAATGGCATGAAACAGATTTACGTGATATAATTCGTCGTGATCGTAATCACCCTTCGGTAATCATGTGGAGTATTGGTAATGAAATGAAAGAACAACGCCGTCCACATGGTGGTGCAATGGCTCAACAATTGACTGATATTTGTCATGATGAAGACCCAACACGTCCAACTACTGCTGGCTTTAATGCCTATCCAGACTGTGTGAAAAACGGTTTAGCAGCAGGGATTGATATTGTAGGATTAAACTATAAACCGACACAATACAATCATTTTTTGAACAATAATTCAGATGCTATTGTCTATGGATCAGAGACGTCATCATGCGTGAGTTCACGAGGCATTTATCATCTACCTATTGAGAATTATGATACGCATGAGTCGAAGCAGATAACTAGTTACGACATCATCAGTCCTCCATGGGCATATCCTCCAGATTTTGAAATAGAGGCACAGAATACTATGCCTCGCTCACTTGGTGAGTTTATATGGACTGGATTTGATTATCTTGGTGAGCCAACTCCATTTAATGGTCGGGATAATGCTACTCATGGTCGTTGGACTGGTGACTGGCCATCTCGTAGCTCATATTTTGGAGCCGTTGATCTGTGTGGATTCCCAAAAGATAGATTCTATTTCTATCAAAGTGTATGGACTGAAAAACCAATGGTTCATATCCTACCACATTGGAATTGGGAGGGTGAAGATATAGATACGATACCTGTTTATTGCTATACAAACGGTGATGAAGCGGAGCTGTTTTTAAATGGTAACTCACTCGGTCGTAAACGTATGGGAGAGGATAAAACGACTATCCCGTCTGTATTTAATTGGTGGAGAAAGCCACAAAAAACGTGGAACTCACCTTATCGTCTTAATTGGGATGTGCCTTATAAACCTGGAATATTAGAGGTTAAAGCATATCGTGATGGAAAGTTGATCGCTGAAAATAAGATAGAAACGGCAGGCAAGCCATATCAGATTCGTTTAATCGCTGATCGTAAAAAACTTAATGCAAAGGGTAACGACCTATCTTTTGTGACAGTGCGTATTGAAGATGAAAAAGGAATTTTAGTTCCTAATGCAGATAATTTAGTTCATTTTGAAATAGAGGGAGTAGGTCGAATAGTTGCAGTCGGTAATGGAAATGCTGCAACAACAGAGTCATTCCAAGCTAATCATCGTAAAGCATTCAGTGGTTTATGTATGCTTATCGTTGGAACAAAGCGTGATGAGGCAGGTACGATTAAAGTAAAGGCTGTTTCGGAAGGACTTAAATCAATGACTACTGTGTTAGAGTCTAAGTAATTTATCAACATAATCAGGTAAAATCATGAATTATAGAACATTATTAACTGCTGCTGCATTAACATCAAATTCGTTAGCAATGGCATCAACAGACAGTAAGCCAAATATCATTTATATTTTGGCAGATGATTTGGGGTATGGCGATTTAAGCTGTATGGGACAAAAGAGATTCTCAACACCAAATATTGATCGCTTAGCGGCGGATGGAATGTTGTTTACGCAACATTATGCAGGTTCTGCTGTAAGTGCTCCTTCCCGTTCAACACTATTAACAGGTCAGCATACAGGCTACACGCCTATTCGAGGAAATAAAGCAGCTGCTAATAAACAAGAGGGACAACATCCGATACCTAAAGAGAGCTTCAACGTAATGAAGTTATTAAAGCAAAACGGATATACTACGGGTGTATTTGGAAAATGGGGCTTAGGTAGTCAAGGTTCAGAGGGAGATCCTAACAAACAAGGAGTAGATGAGTTTTATGGGTTCAATTGCCAGCGTTTAGCTCACCACTACTATCCATATCATTTGTGGCACAACCAAGAGAAAGTGATACTTAAAGGTAATGCTGGTAATAAAGAAACTGAGTATACTCCATATTTAATTCACGATAAAGCGATAGACTTTATAAAGGAGAATAAAAAGAATCCGTTTTTTATGTACTATGCTTCAATTCTTCCTCATGCAGAATTGCTAATTCCAGAGAAAGAGCTAAAGCCATTTAGAGGAAAACTACTTCCTGAAAAAGCATATAAAGGAGTTGATAGTGGTGCTAAATATCGTCAAGGTCCTTATGGTTCACAGAAAGAGTGTCATGCGGCGTTTGCAGCAATGATTAGCCTACTTGACAAACAGGTCGGAGATATTGTATCAACACTTGACAAACTAGGACTAGCAGAGAACACAATAATAGTTTTCTCATCGGATAACGGCCCTCATAAAGAGGGTGGAGCTGATCCTCAATATTTCAATAGCAATGGAGACTTACGAGGAATAAAGCGTGATTTGTATGAAGGTGGTATTCGGATACCAATGATTGTAAAATGGACTAATGTTGTTAAAGCGAATGCTAAAACAGATCATATTTCAGCATTTTGGGATTTTATGCCTACTATTGCTGATATTATTGATGCTGATATACCTTCTCCTATAAATGGGCTATCCTATCTACCGACTTTATTAGGTGATGACACCAAACAAGTGGATCACTCTCATTTATATTGGGAGTTGCACGAGCAAGGTGGTCGTATCGCTATTCGTAAAGGAGATTGGAAAGCTGTGATTTATGGTGTGACAAAAGGAGGTAAATTAGAACTGTATAATTTGAAAAATGATTTGGCAGAGAAACATAATGTTGCTACTGAGAATCCAGAATTAGTGAAAGAGTTGATGGCTATTTTAAAAGAGTCCCGCTCTGTGTCTGCTGTCTACTCCTTTTCACTGCCTACTTATAATGCAGATGTTGAATAAAAATTAAAATAAGAATCGTATGTTTAGATGTTTATTATTGCTTGTGCTATCCGTGATTTTAGGATCATGCACTACAATTGCAAAAGAAAACGACTCTGTGCGTAGTCGTACTTCCATGGATAAAAATTGGAAATTTATTCAGGAGGATGTAGTTAATGGATCTAATCCTGATTATGATGATAAAAGTTGGAGAGCATTGAATGTTCCACACGATTGGAGCATTGAAGGTGAGTATGCTGAAAATCACCCAGCAGGTAGGGCAGGTGCTTATCTTCCTACAGGAATTGGATGGTATAGAAAATCTCTAGATATTAAAAACCTCTCTAAAGAGAATCGTTACTTTATAGAGTTTGATGGGGTATATATGAATAGTGATGTTTGGATTAATAGTCATCACTTGGGAAATAGACCTTATGGTTATATAGGTTTTGCTTACGATTTGACACCTTTTTTGAAAGAGGGCGAGAATACGATAGCTGTAAAAGTAGATCATTCATTAGCTCCTAGTGGTCGTTGGTACACTGGTTCTGGTATCTACAGACATGTTTGGCTGACAAAAACCTCCAATATATACATCCCACAATGGGGAACCTTCGTTACTACTCCTGAAGTTAGCAAAGAAGAGGCTAAAGTTTCCTTACAAATTGATATTCTGAATAAAACGCATAATGCAACTCAACTAAGTGTAAAAAGCTCTATTATCAATAATACTAATACTACAGTTGCTGCCTCAAATTCTGATATTGAGATAAAGGATTCAGTGCGTGTAGTGCAGAATTTTACAATTACGAAGCCCAAATTATGGTCGCCAGCAAGCCCAAATATGTACACTGTTAAAACAGATGTTTATAATGGAGGTGTTTTGGTTGACACCTATACCACTCCTCTAGGAGTTCGTAAAGTAGAGGTACGTGGTTCAAAGGGATTTTTTCTTAATGGTGAACCTTTGAAGTTAAAAGGCTTGTCGAATCATCACGATGCAGGACCAGTAGGTGCAGCAGTACCTAATGACGTATTATATAAGCGTCTAAAATCTCTAAAAGAGATGGGATGTAATGCATTGCGAACAACACATAATCCTTTTGCCCCAGAGTTTTATGTTATGTGCGATACAATGGGATTCATGGTGATGGATGAGGCTTTTGATGGTTGGTTTGATGCAAAAGCAAAGCACGATTATGGTAACTATTTTGAAAAGTGGTGGAGAAAAGATTTGTCAGATTTTATGCGTCGTGACCGTAATCATCCATCAGTAATTATGTGGAGTATAGGAAACGAAATTCCTAGATTTACAGCAGATCAACAAAAACTAATTGTTGATTATACGCTTACTATTGATAGTACCCGACCAATATCTCAAGGACGTGGATACTCTGCACCCCATATTGATATATCTGGCTTTAATGGACATGGTGAATTTAGAGGAGTACTTGAAAAGCATCATGCTGAGAATCCTGATAGAGCGATTATAGGGACGGAAATAACACACACCTTGCAAACACGTGGAATCTATCGTACACGTACATGGTATCGTACAAAAGATAATCCAGCACCATGGGAGAAGCCGCATCAATTTAAAAAAATGGAGAATAAAGTATATAAAATTCCTCATTTAGCAAAAGAAGAGGTGTTTACAGATATATCACCTCGTTATCAATCATCGTACGATAACTCTATTGTGCGTATTGGCGTGCGTGACGATTGGAACCGTGTAGAGGATTATGACTATTATATTGGTAACTTTCGTTGGACTGGTTTTGATTATCTTGGAGAATCATTTAACTGGCCTGCTCGTACAGCGAATTTTGGAATTATAGATCTAGCGGGATTTCCTAAGGATCATTACTATTTATACCAGAGCTTGTGGAGTGATAAGCCAATGGTACATTTACTACCACATTGGACTCATCCAGGAAAAGAAGGTGTTGAGATACCTGTTGTTGTCTATACAAATACTGGTGGAGCAGAGCTATTCTTAAACGAAAAGTCTTTAGGTAAAAAAGAGATGACTAGAGAGCGTCAAATCGTTTGGAATGTGCCATATGCTTCGGGTACATTAACTGTTGTGGCACATGATGCTGATGGAAATAAGCTTTCCAAGAGCTATACAACTGCTGGAGAAGCTACTAGTATTGAGATGATTGCTGATCGAAATGAGGTCACTGCAAACGAAACAGATGTTATTCATTGCGAAATATCCATTGTTGACAGCAAAGGCACTTATGTTCCGAATGCCAATCAAATGATAACATTTGATGTGGAAGGGCCAGCTCGTATTATTGGTGTCGAAAATGGGGATATACTCGATTTATCGCCACACAAGGTTAATTATCGTAAGACATTTAATGGGAAGTGTTTGCTGTTAATTGAATCCACTGATAAAGCAGGTACAATCACAATAACAGCTGAATCAAAAGGATTCAAAAGTGATGTAGTAAAAATTAAATCAATAAAATAAACTGATATTATATGAACAATTCAAAGAATATTCTACTCGCTACTGCCATCGTTCCTCTAGCTTTTGGAGTAACAGGGTGTGCACCACACAAAAAAGATGTTAAGCCGACCAATATTGTGCTTATATACTTAGATGATTTGGGATATGGAGATATGGCAGCATATGGCGCAAAGGGTTTAAAGACACCTAATATGGATCGCTTAGCAAATGGCGGAGTGCGGTTCACGAATGCGTACTCATCATCGGCAACCTCTACACCAAGTCGTTACGCATTGCTTACAGGCACATACCCATGGCGTGATAAGGATATTAAAATATTACCAGGTTCAGCACCTTTATTAATAAATACTGAGCAAATGACCTTGTCACGTATGCTGAAAAATGCTGGTTATCATACTGGTATTGTAGGGAAATGGCATCTTGGCTTAGGCAGTGGGAATGTGGATTGGAATAGTCAAATATCTCCCTGTCCAAATGAACTAGGATTTGACTACTCATACATTATGGCTGCAACTCAAGACAGAGTTCCCACTGTATATATTAAAAATGGATTTGTAGAGGGACTGGATCCAAATGACCCTATCGAAGTTAGTTATAAAAAGAACTTTGAGGGAGAGCCAACGGGAAAGCTAAACCCAGAGTTAACCACAATGAAATGGCATCATGGTCATAATCATAGTATCATAAACGGAATCCCTCGTATTGGATTTATGAAAGGTGGTGAAAAAGCACGTTGGAACGATGTTGATATGGCTGATGATTTACTTGATGAAGCACAGTTGTTTATTGAAGAGAATAAAGAAAAACCATTTTTCTTGTATTTTGCCATGCAACAACCTCATGTGCCTCGTACTCCACATCCACGTTTCGAGGGAACTTCTGGAATGGGGCCACGTGGAGATGTAATCGTAGAGGCTGATTGGTCTGTTGGAGAACTTATTAAAACGCTAGAAAATAATAATTTGATGGATGAAACCTTGATTATATTCTCAAGTGATAATGGTCCTGTATTAAATGATGGATACTATGATGATGCGGTAGAACTACTTGGTGAACATCTACCTGCTGGCCCACTTCGTGGTGGTAAATATAGCCTATTTGAAGCAGGAACACGTATTCCATTCATGGTCTATTGGGAGAATACAGTTAAGCCTAAAGTATCAGATGCACTAGTATGTCAGATGGATTTATTGTCCTCCTTAGCTTCTCTCGTAGGAAGTGATGTAAGAGGTGGTGACAGCGAAGATTTGATAGATGTCTTTTTAGGAAAGAGCGATAAAGGGCGTGATGCACTTATTCTTGAGGCAACATCTCGTACAGCATTTCGACAAGGCGATTGGGTTATGATTCCCCCATATAAAGGTGCTGCGATTAATAAATTTGTTAATACAGAAGTTGGAAACAGCCAAGAGTATCAACTTTACAACCTAAAAAATGATATTGGACAAAGAAATAATCTAGCAAAATCAAATCCTGAAAAACTTAAAGCAATGCTTGATGATTTTATTGTGATGCGTGGTAAAGGCTATAAGGTAACAGAGAAATTAATATTGGAATAAGAGCTGAACACAAATACTCGAATAGAAAAAGTGTCATCATTCTGGCTTATTTCAGATGCTGAAATAAGCCAGAATTCCAAATAAACAAAATGGATATTCAACTTTAAAGTTGAATATCCATTTTGTTTATTGAACATACTTCGGATTTAGCTGCGTAGGAATGGGTGCATTTACTTGCTGTTGCCATTCGGACAAGAGACTTTTCATAGCTTCTGTTTTCGCTACTTCTATGTTAGAGAGGTCTTTCTTCTCTGAAATATCACTCCGAAGGTTAAAGAGTTCGAACGTATTTGTTTCGTAATATTGAATCAACTTCCAATCGCCTTTGCGGACAACTGATACAGGTGTACTACGAAAGATTGGGTCGTGTGTTTCCGCATTTCCTTGCTCTAAGTAAGCAGGAAAGTGCCAGAACAGAGGACGTTCTTTGTATGCTTTCTCTTTTTTATTTAATAACGATACGAGGCTTTTACCATCAAGTGTACGTTTTTTAGTTGATATATCCGCCAGTTCCAAGAAGGTTGGGAATAGATCTAATTGCGCCACAGGTATATGTTTAATCTCTCTATGCTCATATTTTCCTTGCTGATAAACGATCAAAGGAACACGAATTCCCCCTTCGTAAAACGAACCTTTACCTGCACGCAATGGCCACTGCTTTGAGATATTGTATACGCCTCCGTTATCACTTGTAAAAACGATCAACGTATTGTTCGCTATGCCTAATGCCTTAATCTCGGCTAGCACTTTGCCTACGTTTCGGTCCATCGCCTCTATCATGGCTGCATATACAGGGTTGTTATGTGCCTTTGTACCTTTTTTATTTTTGTATTTGGCAATTAAATGAGGTTCGGCTTGCAAGGGCGTATGTACCTCGTATGGTGCGTAATATAAAAAGAAGGGTTTCTTCTTGGATGCGTTTTGTAGGTAGTTAACTGCTTCGCTGCCTAAGCGATCCATTAAGAACTCGCCTTTCTCGCCATCTTTCAGCTTTTTATTTCTGTAAGGTGCGAAGTAGGTGGCTGGATGTCCGGCATGACTGCCTGCTATGTTTATATCCATACCGTTTTGTGTAGGATCGTTCGTTACATGCCATTTACCAATATGACAGGTTTGGTAACCTGCATCTTTCAATACTTGTGGTAGTATTTGAATTCCATCTTCAAGAATTCTTCTGTTCTCAATGGGGATTAATCTGCGCGTTGTAGCCTTACCTCGGTCCGAGTTAGCCACGGTAAACATGCCATGTCGGGGTGTATTCATTCCCGTAAGCATACAAGCACGACTGGGTGCGCTATTGGCTGCACCAGCATAGGCTTCGTTAAACCAAACACCATCGGACTTTAATTTGTCTATGTTTGGGGTTTCGTAATAGTCGCTGCCGTTGCTCGTTAGATCTGCCCAACCGTAATCGTCGATATTTATCAATACAATATTGGGCTGTTTGGTTTGTTGCGCACATAACATACTTGCGTAAAGTGGAAGGATGCCTCCTAATAATAGTTTCTTCGTATTTAACATCGGTAGAATGGGTATTAAATTATTTATAATGCGGTGTTTACTTATCATGTTATACAAAAAAACAAATGCCTATCACAGGTTAATGTAATAGGCATTTGTGTATGGTTATACTTAAATAGAACCTACATCGGTATATTATACCAATGCAAAGTCTAATTGTTTACGCTCTAAGTTTGCTTGTGCAATCTTTACAGTGATTGCATCGCCTAAGCGGTACTGTTTCTTTCTGCGACGCCCCATTAAGCAGTAGCTCTTTTCGTCAAACTCATAAAAGTCGTCCGCCAAATCGCGTACAGGAACAAGTCCTTCGCACTTATTTTCGTTCAACTCTACATACAAGCCCCACTCTGTTACGCCCGAGATAACGCCATCAAACACCATGCCTAAACGTTCGCTCATATACTCGACCTGTTTAAACTTGATTGAAGCACGCTCTGCATTCGAAGCAACGAGTTCCATTTCGGAACAGTGCTTACAAAGTGTTTCATATTTATTCTCAGTAACCGAACGTCCACCACTCAAATAGCGGTCGAGCAAACGGTGTACCATCATATCTGGATAACGACGAATAGGCGATGTAAAGTGTGTATAGTGTTCGAACGCTAATCCAT
>CAMQTD010000004.1 GCA_947036995.1 uncultured Parabacteroides sp. | reverse complement strand
CTCCAGGGCTACCTCTCTGATCTTCTCAATATAGAAAGCTCCGCTTTCTGAAATACCACCACCTATCACAACCATTTGTGGACTAAAGATGTTGATATACCCCGCAACGCCTCGCCCTACATAATAACAGTGCTCGTTTAACTGCTCAATGGCTAGCGTTTCGCCCAAAGCATATTGGCTCAATATATATCTACCATTTACTTTTTCGGGAAGCGCTTTGTTCTGTAAAATAGCCTGTTGCGTATAACGGCGTACCAGTGCCGAGGTAGATGCATATTGCTCTAAGCAACCTACAGAACCACAACTACACGGCTCGCCATTAGCAATAAGTGGTACATGCCCCAGCTCGCCACCTCTGCTGTGGTATCCTCCGTACAACTTTCCACGAATAACCATTCCACCACCAATACCCGTACCGATTGTTAAGCATATAACATCCGTTTTTCCTTTGGCAACTCCGGCTGTAGCTTCGCCAAGAGCCATTAGATTGGCATCGTTTGCGAGTTGGGTAGGTAGCTGAAAGGTTTCGGTTAGGAGGTTTGCCAACGGGATATTATCCCATCCAACGATGTTTTCGGCACCACCTACAATTATTTTATTTGTTTTGTCGGTAATCCCTGGCGAACCAAGACCGATTGCCAATGCCTTACATCCATGCGCTGTGGCATAATCGAGGCATTCTTGTACAGATTTCTTAATTTGTTCTATCACCTGATCAGCACCTGTAGATGCTAACGAGTCCATATGACCAGTGAATAAAATCTTATAATCTTCATTAACCAAGGCATATTTGATGGATGTTCCACCTAAATCTATTGCAATAACTGTTTGAACCATATATTTTTAGCTTTGAAAGATTGATTTTTAGCTCTGCAAGATAAACAATTAGATGCTTAGTTAAGTTGAATTGAACCTGCTTTTTTAGATTTTTAATTATTCTGACATGCTGTTACAACCCTTTTACAACCAAAAAATGCCGAAACATCGTTTGCCGTAACTGCATTAGACCTGCAATAGGTTGTGCATGCTGTTGTTTTGGTTAACGTGCACTGTGTGAGGTTTGGTGCGTTGTGTACATTGGATAAATGTACTGTAGTTTTTAGATCTTTACATAGCCTGTTTTAGTGGTAATGCTACGCTTATTTAATCGTCCGACCTTGGTTGTAAGATCGTACAACCAAGGTCATCTGATCGTACAACCTTGGTCATACGATCTTACAACCAAGGTTGTATGCTTAAATAGCAGGCACAAGAAAAATAAATAGTAAGCATAAAACGAATACATTATTACTGCCCATCCGATAATTACCAACTCTACACCGCATATATCATCGTATTATTAAAAAAATATTATTTAATCCTATTTGCTAAGCAAAACAGTTGTTGCGGTTGTTTAATAGTAATGGTATAACAATTCAACGTAACAATTATAAGTATGGCATATATTGATTATTATAAAGTGTTAGGGATAGGCAAAACAGCCTCAGAGGCAGATATTAAAAAGGCATACAAAAAGATGGCGCGCAAGTATCATCCCGACCTAAACCAAGACAACACCGAAGCACACAACCGCTTTCAAGAAATTAACGAAGCGAACGAGGTGTTAAGCAATCCAGAAAACCGAAAAAAGTATGACCAACATGGCGAAAACTGGAAACACGCAGATGCCTATGAGGCTCAAAAAGGACAAAATGCACAACGTTCACAAGGCGGAGGACAGTCTTATGGCGGTGCCGACTTTGGCGAAGGTTTTGGTGGTGGTGACTATTCTGACTTTTTCGAACAGATGTTTGGCTCAGCAGGTGGCGGACGTTCGCGCGGAGGTTTTCGTGGACAAGATTACAGTTACGAATTGCGCCTTAGCTTAAGAGATGTAGCTAATACACATAAACAGGTGCTAAACGTAGGGGGTAAAAATATCCGTATCACCGTGCCAGCAGGTGTGGCAGATGGACAAAAGATTAAGTTAAAGGGACAAGGCGGTGCAGGTAGTAATGCCGGTCCGGCTGGCGATCTATATATAACCTTCGTGCTCGAGGCAGATCCCGATTTTAAACGACAAGGAGACGATCTGTTTACAACCGTAGTATTAGATCTTTATACTACTATTTTAGGCGGATCGCATACCATTCAGACGTTAAACGGAGCTGTTAAACTGAAAATCAAGCCCGAAACTCAAAATGGATCTAAAGTACGACTCAAAGGAAAAGGCTTCTCCGTGTATAAAAAAGAGCATACCTTTGGCGATTTGTATGTTACATACACCGTGCAGATACCAACAAAGCTGACCGAAGAGCAACGCACACTTTTTACAACATTAAGAGACTTAAACAATAAAGAAGAATAGAGCTATGCAAACAAATTTGATTATTGTAAAAGAGTATTGTAGTAAATGTGAAGTAGAATCTACCTTTATTGAAATACTGTACGAAGAGGGGCTGATTGATATTATTGAAGAGGAGCAGGAGCGCTTCTTATTAGATTCGCAGTTGAAGGATATCGAACGGTATTGCCGTTGGTATTACGACCTCTCCATCAATGTAGAGGGAATAGATGTGATCAGGCATTTATTGCAACGCATGCAGGCATTGCAAGCGGAGGTAGATGTGTTGCAGCAGAAATTACACTTCCTAACGTCTTAAAAAAGAAAACTTGTCCTCCTACCGCAAAAGCGAAGGAGGACAAGTATGTTTTATTAAAGTGCTTTTGTTAAGATCTCACGTACTACGGCTGGGGTAACAGTTGCGTGCTCTCCCAATACAGTGCCACGTTGCTCAAAGCGTGTTACAATCTCTTCGATTGTTGAGGCGTCAACCTCTACTTCGCGTAGTTTAGTTGGTAATCCTACCATGCGGAAGAATGCTTCCGTTGTAGCGATTGCTCTTTCGATACGTTGATCTTCTGTGCCTTCGGTAATCTTCCACACGCGTGTAGCATATTGAAGTAACTTCTCACGTTTCGCCTCTTTCAATACACGAAGCATTGCAGGATATATGATTGCGAGTGTTAATCCGTGTGTTAAACCTTTCAATGCCGTAAGCTCGTGTCCGATATAATGCGTAGCCCAATCTTGCGGTACACCCATGCCGATAAAGCCATTCAATGCAAGCGTAGCGGTAAGCATGTAGTTAGACATGGTATCGTAGTTGTGCTGATCGCATTGGATTTTAGGCGCCAATTCGATTAACGAAAGCAACAAGCCCTCTGCCCAACGGTCCATAACCAATGCTTGCGAAGGGAATGTAAGGTACTGCTCCATGGTGTGGATGTATGTATCTACAATTCCGCAAGAGATTTGGAATGCTGGAAGTGAATAGGTTGTTTCAGGATCAAGGATAGAGAATTGAGGATAGCTAGAGTAGAATGGATACTTCTCGTGCGTGTCTGTATTGGAGATAACAGCACCACAATTCATCTCAGAACCCGTAGCAGGCAGTGTAATAACAGAAGCCAGTGGCGTAGTTTCGCCAACCAACGTATTGTCAAGCACCAACTCCCACGCATCGCCACGATAAGGAATGGCAGCAGAGATCAGTTTTGTTCCATCTACAACAGAACCTCCACCCACGGCTAGAAGGAAGTCGATGCCCTCTTCTTTACCTATTTTGATCGCTTTGCTTAGTGTTTGATAGGTAGGATTAGACTCGATACCCCAAAACTCAATCACGTTATGACCCGCAAGTGCCGCCTTAACTTGGTCGTAAACACCGTTCGACTTTACGCTTCCGCCACCAAACGTTACCATGATTTTCTTATCTTTTGATATCTCTGTTGCTAAAGAAGCAATGGTTCCTTTACCTACAATTAGTTTCGTAGGGTTCTGAAAAACAAAATTATTCATATCTATATTTGTATTATATTGTGATCAAAATCTGATTCTATTTTAATCATTGGCACAAAGTTATAAAGTAATCAGAATATTTCTTTAATTTTTTCGTGTAAAAATTAAAGAAATATTTCTTCATTAGTCAAAAAGAGTGTACATTTGTCCGCCTACTCTAAACTAAATGGAGTGGGATAATGAATCACAAAACAAAATTTAATTAATTATTAAAATTACATCATGGATATTACACACATTGAACATCTAGGTATTGCTGTTAAAAGCATCGAAGAATCACTACCTTACTACGAGCAAGTATTAGGCTTGAAGTGTTATAACATCGAAGTTGTAGCAGATCAGAAAGTAAAAACAGCTTTTTTTAAAGTAGGACAAACTAAAATCGAACTCTTAGAGCCAACAAGCGAAGATAGCGCTATCGCTAAATTCATTGAGAAAAAAGGCGAAGGTATCCACCACATCGCATTTGCTGTGCCATCTGTAGCGGAAGCTTTAGCAGAGGTAGAAGAAAAAGGTGTTCGCTTAATCGACAAAGCACCACGTGGAGGAGCTGAAGGTTTAAATATAGCATTCTTACATCCAAAGTCTACTTGCAGCGTGCTAACCGAGTTATGCGAGCAGGGTAAGTAATAGAATATAAAATTACACCAATTTATCCTTATTAATAAACTATATTTTAAAATATAAAAAAATGAGTAATCAACTTGAAAAAGTAAAAGAGCTAATTCAATTACGTGAGAAAGCACGTTTGGGTGGAGGCGAAAAGAGAATAGAAACACAACACGCTAAGGGAAAATATACAGCCCGCGAACGTATCAATATGCTATTAGACGAAGGTAGCTTCGAAGAGTTTGATATGTTTGTACAACACCGTTGTACTAACTTCGGAATTGAGAAAAACAAATTCTTAGGAGATGGTATTGTTACAGGTTGTGGAACTATTGAAGGACGCCTAGTCTATATATATGCACAAGATTTCACTGTATTCGGTGGTGCATTGTCAGAATCATTGGCACTTAAGATCTGTAAAGTAATGGATCAAGCCATGAAGATGGGTGCTCCAGTAATTGGATTGAACGATTCAGGTGGCGCACGTATCCAAGAAGGTGTGAATGCGCTTGCTGGTTATGCAGAGATATTCCAACGTAATATTTTGGCTTCGGGTGTGATTCCTCAAATTTCAGGTATCTTTGGCCCTTGTGCTGGTGGATCTGTTTACTCTCCTGCTTTGACTGATTTTAATATCATGACAAAAGGTACGAGTTATATGTTCCTTACCGGTCCTAAGGTTGTTAAAACCGTAACTGGCGAAGATGTAACACAAGAGCAATTAGGTGGAGCAAGCGTACACGCAAGCAAATCTGGTGTAGCTCACTTTGCAGTAGATACTGAAGAGGAAGGATTAGAATTGATCCGTAAGATGATCAGCTTTATGCCTCAAAACAATATGGAAGAGACGCCACTTGTGGAGTGTAACGACCCTATTGATCGCTTAGACGACGAATTAAACACAATTATCCCAGACAGACCAAACCAAGCATACGATATGTATGATGTAATTGGTACGATTATTGATAACGGTGAGTTCTTAGAAGTACACAAAGACTTTGCACAAAACATTATTATTGGTTTTGCACGTTTCAACGGTCAATCTGTTGGAGTCGTAGCGAATCAGCCTAAAGTTATGGCAGGTTGTTTAGATAGCAACGCTTCACGTAAAGCAGCACGCTTTATCCGTTTTTGCGATGCATTCAATATTCCTTTGGTAACATTGGTAGACGTTCCAGGATTCCTTCCAGGAACAGGTCAAGAGTACAATGGTGTAATCACACACGGAGCTAAATTACTTTATGCTTATGGTGAGGCAACTGTTCCAAAGATTACTGTAACATTACGTAAATCTTACGGTGGTGCTTATTGTGTAATGAGTTCTAAACACTTACGTGGCGATATGAACTATGCTTGGCCATCAGCCGAAATTGCAGTTATGGGACCAAGTGGTGCTGTAGAGGTAATCTTCGCTAAAGAGGTAGCCGCATCAGAGAATCCAGCAGCAGCAGCAGCAGCAAGAGAAGACGAGTACAAAAAAGCGTTCGCTAATCCGTACAATGCCGCTCAATATGGTTATATCGACGATGTAATTGAGCCTCGTAATACACGTTTCCGCATCATTCGTGCGCTTCAACAGTTACAAACTAAGAAGCTTACAAATCCTGCTAAGAAGCATGACAATATGCCTCTATAATTCTTCAAATATAAAAAATATGATGAAAAAGAAATTAGGGGCTTTGGTAGCCTTGGTACTCCTCTTCTCAGTAGGAGTGAGTGCGCAACGTACTACCACGTTGAAACTGAACGAAGTTTTGGTTGTTAATAATGATAACTACCAAGATGGTTATGGAAGTAAAAGTCCTTGGATAGAAATCTTTAATAACTCTGCTGGTTCAGTAGATTTAAAAGGATGTTTCTTGACAACAGACAAGAACAATCCAACCATGTATATGATTCCTAAAGGTGATGTGCAAACAAAAGTGCGCCCATACCAGCATATGCTATTTTGGGCTGATGCAAAACCAGGAAGAGGTACTTTCCATACCAACTTTACATTTGATCCAACGAAAGCGAATTACCTTGCTTTATACGATTCAGATGGTAAAACACTGATTGATGAGGTTACGATTCCAGCTTCACAAACAGCAGATGTAAGTTATGGTTTGGTAGAGGATGGTGTAAGTAATTGGGTTGTATTATCTAATATAACACCAAGCACGAACAATAGAACGTTAGATTCGAATGAAAAGATTGAAAACTTCAAAAGAAACGATCCAACAGGCTTTGGCATGACGCTTACAGCCATGATGGTTGTATTTCTTGGGTTGTTTATCTTATTTGCCGTATTCAAGCTAGTTGGAAATATTGCTGTAAGTATTACCAAACGCAATGCACAAAAACAAGCGAAAGCGACTGGCACAGAAGTATCGAATACAGGAGAAGAAGCAGGAGAAGTTTTTGCTGCCATTGGTATGGCATTGCACGAATTTACAAACAATATGCACGATGATGAAAGTACGATATTAACTATCCGTAAAGTTCAACGTAATTATTCTCCTTGGAGCTCTAAAATTCAAAGTTTAAGAGAAACACCTAAAAGAAAATAAGTAGTTACCTATTAATTAAGAACAAAAATGAAAAGTTTTAAATATACCATAAACGGAAACGCATACAAAGTACATGTTAACTCAGTAGAGGGAGACATTGCAGAGGTAGAGGTGAACGGAACGCCATACCAAGTAAAGTTGGAGAAACCAGCTAAAAAGCAACTTGTAACGCTTAAGCGTCCAGCGCAAGCGCCAACAACATCAACAGGAGCACCAGTTGTTTCTCGCCCAACAGCATCGGGTGCAGCAGGAGCAGTACGTTCTCCACTACCAGGAATCATGTTCACTATTGACTGTAAAGTGGGTGATGTTGTGAAGAGAGGACAGAAATTAGCTGTGCTTGAAGCAATGAAGATGGAAAACAATATCAACTCTGATAGAGATGGTAAGATTATTGAAATTAAAGTAACTAAAGGAGAGTCTGTATTGGAAGGTGCTGATCTTTTCATAATCGGATAACGCTATGCACGAAAGTCTATTTTCATTCTTAGGCGAGAATCTGCAAATGTTTCTTTCCTATACAGGATTTGCCAATATTACATTTGGGCATTTTGTAATGATTATTTTGGGTCTAATTGCTATTTACTTAGCTATTGCCAAAGAATTTGAACCAATGCTTTTAATCCCAATTGGTTTTGGTATTTTGATTGGTAATATCCCTTTTATGGATGCTGGTTTGCAAATTGGTATCTACGAAGAAGGATCAGTATTAAATATATTGTATCAAGGAGTTGCACAAGGCTGGTATCCACCGATTATCTTTTTAGGTATTGGTGCCATGACAGACTTCTCTGCCTTGATCTCTAATCCAAAGTTAATGCTTATTGGAGCAGCTGCTCAGTTTGGTATTTTTGGTGCATATATGATTGCACTTCAAATGGGCTTCGAGCCAAACCAAGCAGGAGCGATTGGTATCATTGGAGGGGCAGATGGTCCGACAGCGATTTTCCTTGCTTCGAAACTTGCACCGAACTTGATGGGAGCGATTGCTATCTCGGCATACTCTTATATGGCTTTAGTGCCAATCATTCAACCTCCTTTTATGCGTTTATTAACAACGAAAAAAGAACGTTTGATTCGCATGAAGTCGCCAAGAGCAGTTTCTCAGACAGAGAAAATTGTTTTCCCAATTGTAGGCTTGTTGCTTACTTGTTTCTTAGTGCCTTCAGGTTTACCATTATTAGGTATGTTATTCTTCGGAAACTTACTTAAAGAGAGTGGTGTAACACGTAGACTTGCCGAAACAGCAAGGGGTCCACTAATTGATACAATCACAATCTTATTAGGTGTTACTGTAGGTGCTTCAACGCAAGCAACACAGTTCTTAACAGCTAGCTCAATAAAGATTTTTGCTTTAGGAGCATTATCTTTTGTGATTGCAACATGTGCAGGAATTCTATTTGTGAAATTCTTCAATATTTTCTTGAAAGAAGGAAACAAGATTAATCCACTAATTGGTAACTCAGGTGTATCAGCAGTGCCAGACTCGGCACGTATCTCTCATACCGTAGGTTTAGAGTACGATCCAACAAACTACCTATTGATGCATGCTATGGGACCTAACGTAGCAGGTGTTATCGGTTCGGCTGTTGCAGCAGGTATCCTATTAGGATTTTTGATGTAGAACGTAGATTTATTGATTCGCTGTAATCAATATCAGTAATAATAAAAAGGGGAGATGGTTTATACCATTTCCCCTTTTTTGCGTCTATAATTCATGTATCTGTTTTGGCTTTAATATCCTACGCTCATTCTTGTTTTTTAGCGTTATGAGTTTTGTGTAAAAGCGAATTTTTACTAACTTTGTAACTTCATTTTTCAATCATAAATAAAAGAAAAACAATGGGTGGTTTTTTTGGAACTATATCAAACGAAGAGTGTGCTACAGACTTGTTTTATGGCACAGACTACAATTCGCATTTAGGAACTAGAAGAGGAGGAATGGCAACTCTACACGAAGGAGTATTTAACCGTTCGATCCATAACCTTGAGAGCTCTTACTTCAGATCACGATTTGAGAGCGAATTAAGTAAGTTTAAGGGTAATTCAGGAGTTGGTGTCATTAGTGATACAGACCCGCAACCAATTTTTATGAACACGCACTTAGGGCGATTTGCACTAGTGACTGTTGCAAAAGTGAACAACATTTCGGAACTCGAAAAAGAGTTGATCGATAAAGGGTGTCATTTTTCAGAACTTAGTTCTGGCGATATCAATCAAACAGAGTTAATTGCACTATTGATTGCTCAATGTGATAATTTTGTAGATGGAATAGAGAATGTATACAACAAGATTAAAGGTTCTTGTTCAATGGTTCTTTTGACTGACGACGGACTTATTGCTGCGCGTGATAAATGGGGACGTACGCCTGTTATGATCGGAAAGAAAGAGAATGCATATGCAGTTTCAAGTGAACCATGTAGTTTCCCTAACCTTGGTTATGAGTTAGAGTACAACGTAGGTCCGGGCGAAATTGTAAAGTTAACAGCAACTGAAATGACGCAGCTACGCAAGCCAAATAAAGAGATGCAAGTTTGCTCTTTCCTATGGGTTTACTACGGCTATCCAGTTTCAGACTACGAAGGTATTAATGTAGATACTGCTCGCTACGATAGTGGTATGCGTATGTCTAAGAAAGATGATGTAGAAGCTGATTATGTATCAGGTATTCCTGATTCAGGTATTGGTATGGCAATGGGATATGCAGAAGGAAAAGGAATTCCTTACCGTAGAGCAATTGTTAAGTACACGCCAACTTGGCCTCGTAGTTTTACACCAGCCAATCAAGCAGTTCGCGACTTAGTAGCTAAAATGAAACTAATTCCGAATAAAGCAGTATTGAAAGACAAACGCGTAATCTTTTGTGACGATTCGATCGTTCGCGGAACACAATTACGTGACAATGTAAATATATTGTACGGTTATGGCGCTAAAGAGGTACACATGCGTATTGGATGTCCTCCGATCTTGCATTCATGTCCTTTCTTAGGTTTCTCAGCATCTAAATCACCGCTTGAATTGATTGCACGCAGAATCATTCAAGAGTTTGAAGGCGATGATCCGAAAAACTTAGACCAGTATGCTACAACAGGTACACCAGAGTATACTAAAATGGTAGACGAGATACGTACACGTTTGAACATTACAACCTTGAAGTTTAATACAGTAGAAGATCTAATCGCTTCTATCGGATTAGCAAAAGAGAGTGTATGTACACACTGTTACAACGGTTGCAGCCATTTTTAATTAGAGAATAATATAAATACAGAATGCCTTTAGACATTATCAAATAAGGAAAATAAAATAATACTGATATGAATCCATTAAACAGATTTTTGAACTATGTAACGTTTGACACAACAGCAAACGAAGATTCAACAACTGTGCCAAGCACCGCTTCACAAAAGATCTTTGCGCTTGCATTAGTGAAAGAACTCGAAGCACTTGGTCTTGAAGATATCACCTTAGATGATAAATGTTACCTAATGGCAACACTTCCATCAAATAGCAATAAATCCAATGTACCGCACATTGGGTTTATTGCTCATTTAGATACAAGTCCAGATATGTCTGGCGCAAATGTAAAACCACGCATTGTCTCTTACAATGGTGGCGATATCATCCTTAACGAATCCGCACAAACGGTATTATCACCAACACAGTTTCCCGAATTAAACAACTATATTGGGCAATCGCTCGTTGTTACAGACGGAACTACACTGCTTGGTGCAGATGATAAAGCTGGCGTTGCAGCCATTATTGCTGCGATGGCTTATTTACAAGCCAATCCATCTATTGCACATGGAACCATTCGTATCGGGTTTACCCCAGACGAAGAGATTGGTAGAGGTGCAGACTTCTTTGATGTAGCCAAATTTAATTGTGAATATGCTTATACAATTGATGGAGGAGAGATTGGCGAATTGGAGTACGAAAACTTCAATGCTGCAGGAGCTAAAATAACCTTCAAAGGGTTGAATGTCCATCCAGGATACGCCAAAGATAAGATGGTAAACGCATCTCTTTTAGCAAATACATTTATCGGCTGGTTACCTGTAGCCGAACGACCTGAAACCACAGTCGATTACGAAGGATTCTATCACCTAACAGCAATGACAGGATCGGTAGAGGAGGCAACACTGAGCTATATTATCCGTGACCATAATCGTGAATTATTTGAAGAGAAGAAACAACGTTTAACAGCCTTAGTTGAACAGATGAATCAACACTATCCAGCCAGCACTACGCTCGAATTAAAAGATCAATATTATAACATGCGTGAGATGGTTGAGCCTAAAAAGTATATTGTAGACCTTGCTTACGAAGCAATGGTAGCAGTAGGAGTGAAGCCTCTTGTAAAACCAATACGTGGAGGAACAGATGGCTCGCGTCTCTCTTTTATGGGATTACCTTGTCCTAATATCTTTGCAGGTGGGCATAACTTTCATGGGAGATATGAATTTCTGCCTGTAAATTCGCTTCAAAAGAGTATGGAAACGATTGTAAAGATCGTTTCACTAGTTGAAGAGAAAATATAAAATCAAGGGGCTTATTTAATAAGCCTCTTTGTTCTTTATTTAATATTTGGTAAATCAAGCCTCTCTTCTAGTTAAGCTTATCAGCTATTAGCTTTGCTGCTACGCGATTAATTTTACCTGTAGCTGTGCGAGGAATCTTGGAAACAAAATAAACCTTCTTAGGTATTTGATGCTTAGGAAGGTATTTTTCAAGTATATTATGTAACGTTTCGTCTAGTACATCTATCTCTAACTCTACATCCATATCGTTATCTGAACCGATTAAGAGTACTAAGCGTTCTCCATATTTAGGATCTTTTTGTGAAGTGAAAGCATAGTTTCTATCTCTAAGGAATGCTGAAATAAGATCTTCGACCTTCTCTAATTGAATCTTCAAGCCGCCACTATTGACCACATTGTCTACACGTCCCAAAATCTTAAAACGTCCATCAGGTAGTAATTCAGCGATATCATTTGTTTGAAGTGGTGTATTATGTACGTGTGGTGCGTAGATAACCAACGTCTGGTCTACAGGGTTTATAGAAAGCTCTACAGCAGGGAGAGGCGTGTAATATTCACTATTCTCTGCACCACTGATGCGGCGTAAGGCTATGTGAGAAAGAGTTTCTGTCATTCCATAGGTCGAATAGATCTCATTAGGGAATGATCTAAGAGTCTCACAAAGACTTGGTGTAACGGCACTACCTCCAATAATTAGTTTTCCTATCTTGCTTAATCGTTCGCACGTAATGGGATTTTGTAGCGAATTGTATACTTGCATCGGGGTCATAGCTGCAAAATGTATCGTTTCGTCTACAGACTCTAGTGGATTGCTATTTGGTGTTACTGATACCAATTCTAAATCGGCAATGATTGAACGAACTACCATCATCATACCAGCAATATAATCAGTTGAAAGGCATAGTAGTGCCTTTTGTTTCGCTTGTAGGTTGAAAAATTGAATGGTTGCATTTGCACTGGCTTTCATTTTTTTCTTTTCTACAGTCCATTCTTTTGGTTTTCCTGTAGAGCCAGAGGTGAAGAGCGTGACAACTGACGAATTATCGTTCCATTTTGCAATGAACTCAGTTAATTCTTTTGGATAAGAATCAGTTTTTGTTTTATCCATAATGCGTGTTTGTTAATGATTAAAGAACTTTCGATATTATTTTTATAAAGCATCCCAGTACCCAAGCCTTGCGGTAATACAGGTTGAAGGGATGCACACCATTGAGCAATAACATTAAGTCCTACGTTAGACTCTAATGCTGAGGTAATCCACCAATCAATATTGAGTTGATTGGCACAATCAATCCATTCTGTACATCCATGAATACCGCCATGTAGCGAAGGTTTCAAAATGATATATTGGGGATTGATTGTTTTAAGCAGTGTTTGTTTATCAACGTATGTTGTTATATCTATTAACTCTTCATCAAGAGCAATTGGTAGGGGAGAGGTAGCACAAAGTTTTGCCATCTCCTCGAGTTGCCCAGCTGCAATAGGTTGTTCTATTGAGTGTAGATCCAGTGCAGCTAATCGTTCTAGTTTCCCTAATGCCTCTTTAGGCGAAAAGGCTCCGTTTGCATCTACGCGCAACTCTATCTCTTTGGCTGTATAGTGTTTGCGGATATGGCTAAGGAGGTTTATCTCTTCTTCAAAATCAATTGCTCCAATTTTTAGCTTGATGCATTTAAAGCCTGCACTTAGTTTTTGTTCTACTTGTTGGAGCATCTCGTTTTTGTTCCCCATCCAAATAAGTCCATTGATCGTGATACCCTCTTTGCCATGCGCAAAGGGGGTATCCCATAAAATAGAATTGGGATGCTCGAAATTGCGTATAGCAGATTCAAGTCCGAATAGCATGGATGGATAGTGTCTCAAACTATTATAATCAAGTATCCCTGTTTGGCAGTATTGATTGCACATATCAGATAATACGGTTGCATAGTTTGGTATATCATCGCAACTTAAATTTACTAACGGAGCACACTCCCCCATTCCAAAATGGAGTGGGTTATTCGTATCGCTCAATTTAAGATACCAAACTTTACGCTCCAAATATGCCCCACGGGAAGTACCTGCCGGTTTTTTGAAGTGGAGCGTATACGGTATTATTTCTATTTTCAAGGACATAGCAAGGTGTGTATTAACTATGGAAGTTTAACAAATTGTTTAAAGTTAGGCTTACGCTTCTCTAAAAAGGCATTTTTACCCTCTTGTGCTTCCTCTGTTAAATAGTAGAGCATAGTTGCATCGCCAGCTAATTCTTGAATACCAGCTTGACCATCTAGTTCAGCATTTAATCCAGCTTTAATCATGCGTAAAGCGAGCGGACTGTGTTGCATCATTGTTTCTGCCCAGTCTACGACCTCATCTTCTAGTTGCTCTAATGGCACTACTTTGTTTACTAAGCCCATCTCCAATGCTTCGGCAGCACTGTATTGGCGACATAAGAACCAGATTTCGCGCGCCTTTTTCTGTCCTACGCAGCGTGCTAAGTATGATGATCCAAATCCTGCATCAAAGCTACCTACACGCGGACCTGTCTGTCCGAATATTGCATTTTCTGATGCAATTGAAAGGTCGCAAACTACTTGCAGTACATGTCCACCGCCAATAGCATAGCCATTCACCATAGCGATAACAGGTTTAGGGATCGAGCGGATTTGCTTCTGAACATCCAATACACTCAAACGAGGTACGCCATCTGTATCTATATAACCACCTTTTCCTTTTACGTTTTGATCGCCACCAGCGCAAAAAGCAATGTCGCCAGCACCAGTAATTACAACAACGCCAATGTCTGCACATTCGCGGCAGATGCGCATTGCATCGCTCATTTCGCGGGTTGTAGTGGGGGTAAAGGCATTGCGATAACGCTCGCGGTTGATTGTGATGCGTCCGATTCCATTGTGGAAATCAAACAAAATATCTTCGTATACTTTAATGGTAGTCCATTCTCTTTGAGTTGCCATAAGTTATATGTTTTGTTTTATAATTGCTTTAACTGTTTATAATAAGCTCGAATTGTTTCCATATTTGTTTCGTCGTTGGTAAACACTTCGAGTATGATTGGGCGTTCGATTTGCATCTCTTGACTCAATAGCGTAGCGATTCCTGCTTTAAGTGATACCGTATCTGTTGCTTTTAAATAGGTAAAAGCTAACGATTCGCACCATCCTTGAGCTGATGTATGGTGTTGATAGGCTATGTGACTGTTTAGTGCATGCGTTTGATTTAATCCATGTATGCGTTTAAATATCTCTCCACAGCCATTGTTTAATAATACGATGCGCAGATTTCCTGTTACATATTTATTCCATAGCGCATTGATATCATAGAAGAAGCTCAGGTCTCCGATTACGAGTACCGATAGTTCATCTTTAATTGCAGCATACCCTACGGCTGTAGACATGGAGCCATCAATGCCATTCGTCCCCCTGTTGCAGTAAACCTTTGTAGATTCGGGCAGATTAAATAGCTGCGCATTGCGAATAGTCGAGCTATTTGCTAGATGCAGTGCTACGCCTTCGGGTAGTTTGCTAAATAGCAGGTGCATTGCTTGTAAATCAGTATATGCGAGTTTGCTGCAATAGGCAGTAGCGCGTGCGTTGATCTGTTGCGATTGGTTGTGCCAAAGCGCTACATAATCAGCCGTTTCTATGTTATTTCTATTGGTTAGCAGCTGATCAATAAAAGGTTCAACTGCTGATTGTACCGTATGTGTTAGCGCTTGAAAGAGGTCTGGCGCTTTGCCCGAAGGCGAAACGTGTATATGAATTTTAGGCGGAAACTGTCGGATAAATTCTTTGAATCGTTTAGATACGATATGCCCTTCGCATGTAATCAGTATCTCGGGTGCAAAAGTCTCAGCCTCATCCTTTGGTAGGGCAAAGATAATATCATCAATAGTATAAATAATACCTTTACCACGTGTGTTGGCTATGTTTTCGGCAACAATAACAAGTTGCTGCGTAGGCAGATGCTTTGATAACAAATCGCTTAATGATGCATGAGGATCTGTTTGACCAATCATCAGCATACAGCGTGTGTAGCTATCTAATAACGGTTTAAGGAATGGAAAGCATGCTTGTTGTGTTGCCTGATAAGCTGTAACTTTGCGTTCGGTTGGAATCTGCGTGCTCTCAAAATCAAACAGTGGCTCGCTGAGGGCAATATTAATATGCACCGGACCTGCTTCTGTAGCCGTAGCCGCAGTAAGCGCTTCGTTTATTAGGCGATTACAATACCAAGTATCTTCGGTTGTTTTACTTTCGTTCAGTTGAACAGCTTGCTTCACCAATGTATTGAAAACAGTAGCTTGAGGAAGCGTTTGCCCATCCATTTGCCCTACCCAAGCCTGTGGTCGGTCTGCAGAGATAACCACTAAGGGAAGTTGTTGATAAAAAGCTTCAGCTACAGCAGAACTATAGTTCAATAATGCCGTACCCGATGTACAACAAACTGCAACAGCTTCGCCCGTTTTAAGGATAAGCCCCAATGCAAAAAAAGCAGCACTTCGTTCGTCTACCACCGTGTAGCAACGAAAAAAAGGATGCTGCTCAATGGTTTCAACAATAGGAGCATTGCGAGAACCTGGCGACACAACAATATGTTTAATGTCGTATTCGATTAGCAGTGCTACTAATTGTAAAATATTGGGTTTAGATGAATACATGGTATTACTTCAATTTTTTATTATTTTATAATAGCTAGCAGTGTTTGTAATTTATACTCTGTTTCGCACCATTCGGCATTCAATATGGATTCGGATAAAATTCCTCCTCCAGCATATAGCTCTAAATAGTTATCATATACTTGCATGCAACGCAAATTGACATGCAGGTCTACGTTTTTATCTTTATCTATCATGCCACAGAATCCAGCATAGTAACCACGATTAAAGTTTTCGTTTGTCAGTATAAACTGCAAAGCCTCCTCTTTAGGTAGTCCACATGTAGCTGGCGTAGGGTGGAGTGATTTAACCACACGTCCAATCTTATCCGTAGCAGATGGAAAACAGTTGAATTCGCTTTTCAGGTGAACTAAATTACCTGCAACGGAGTTGTGCGCATCACTGTGTGTATTTTCGATACCCATTGTATCCAGCTGACTTTGAATATAATCTGTAACAAGTTGCTGTTCTAATTTGTTTTTCTGATCCCAAACAAGCGGGTTATTGCTTTTATTCAACTGCTGCGTACCTGCTAATGCAACGGTTTGCCACGCGTTGGCACTGCCTTGAAGCAATACCTCAGGGCTGCATCCCAGCCATAAACCCGACTTCTCTGTATAGCAAACGTATACATAAGCCGTTGGATATGCGGAGCAAGCACGCTCGAAGGTTTCGAATAGATCAAAATCGTCACCCTTTATTTGTCTTGTCGAACGAGACAATACAAGCTTGTGGAAATTTAAAATCCCTAACTGCTCCTTATATACATTAAAAGCCTCCTTATATCGAATCGCACTATCTGCTCTGTTTTGCAAATGGGGCGAATCGAGGTTGCACAACGACAGTTGATCTCTTAAATATGTAGCAGTCGAAGCACTGTATTGACCCTGTTTGTCGGGGTTAATCAACAAACAAGGTGTTTTATTGTCTAGGTGAAAAGGGGCAAAAACATAGCCCGCTTGCTCACCTAACGCCTCTAAATCAGATAAAACAGTTGGTTCTCCTACACTTTGAATAGCATATAATGGAGCTTCACCAGGTCTACGATAGAGTGCGAAACTAATCCCTAGACTCATCGTTTTCTCAGTACACTATTAATAACACGAATAGACGATACTAATTTATCGGTAGAGGTAAACACATCCACGTTCCAAACATGAGACGATTTTCCTTTATGAATAATTGTACCTACAGCGCGCACCGTATCACCTTCGTGTGCCGATGCCACATGATTTCCACTTACCTGCATCCCAACAACCATCTCCTCGGGAGAGCAAGCTAGCATAGAACCTAATCCTGCCACTGTTTCGCCCAAAGCCAATGTAGCACCGCCATGCAGCACGCCAAAAGGTTGTCTTGTGCGTTCGTCTACAGGCATTGTAGCCTCTACGTATGTTGGAGTTGCAAATGTAAACTGAATACCTAGGTTACCCATTAAGGCAAACTTAGAGCGTTCGTTTATCTGCTCTACAGTAATTTTAGAAAGTTGAGTTTCGGCAAAGATAAACTTCTCGATCGCATGTGCTACGCCATCTTCTTCGTTAGAGAGTGTTACATAGTCGGCGCATGCCTTTACCGATTCTTGTGCATTTGCCATGGCTATGCCCTTTCCGGCTAGTTGTATCATGCTTAGATCGTTAAATCCATCACCGATAGCTATCACCTCCTCTTTTGTTGTACCAATCTTTTCGAACAGCAGACTTAACGATTTTGCTTTATCAATGTGTAGTGGCACAATTTCTAAGAAATAGGGTTCCGATCTATACACCTCTAATGCACCATCAAGGTGTCGTTTAAGTTCTTTTTCGAGCTTAACTAACTTTTCTGGTTCGCCAACGATTAGGCACTTCGAGGGTGCAAAATTAATTGCTTCAACGAAGTTGTCTACCTGTCGGACTGGCATTTTATTTAAGAAAGCTTCTTTCTGAACATAAATATCCGAAGGATCTTCTGTAATGATAGACTCATCATCGTAAGAGATAATAGTAACACCATTTTTTACTGCCTGCTTGTATAAGTAGGGGATGTAAGAGGCGTCTAAAACCTTCTCGTACATAACCTCTTGCGTTTGGCAGTTGATAATTTTACCACCATTAAACGCCAATACATACCCATTGTAATGGTGCAATTCCAACGCTTTAGCTAGGGGCGTAATACCAAATGTAGGTCTGCCCGAAGCTAAAATAATACGCACACCCAAATGCTGAGCCTTTAAAATGGTTCGGTGTGTGTGCGCAGTAATCTCTTTCTCTGAATTTGTTAATGTACCATCAAGATCTAGTACAATATATTTATAGTTCATACGTTCTATTTTATATTTAGAAATTCATCTATTGCTAGTAACCTTATTATTTTTTTGTTGTATCGTCTTGCGCAAAGTTTACAATAAATGTTGTTGCACCAACGTTTACAACGGCACCATCCTCGATGCGTACTTGTTCTTTTTTACCCAACAATGTATTCATTAAGAATGTTCCTGTTAAGCTAGGGAAGTCGCGTAGGGTGTAGACTAGTTCGTTGTTTTTATTTCGTTTAACGTTTATAACGCAATGGTTTCTGCCCAAACTTGGGTCTGTTGTGATTACGGGAACTTGTATTTCGTTACCCTTACTTTGGCGACCGATAACATTGTCTCCCATGCTCAATGGCAAACGTTGCTTGTAACCAAAAAAGTTTTGAAGCACTGTTATACTACCCAAACCCTCGTCTTCGTCACGGAGTGTAACTTCGTCTAATGCTGGATTTGATGGCTTTGTCGATTTATCTTTAAGACGGATTGTGAATTGTTTTGCACATTCGTTACAAACTAATACAATCGGCTTGCCACCTGGATATTTCGTTTCATCAAAAATAATATTATTTTCGCATTTGGGACATAAAAATCTTTTCATTGTATATAACGTGTTGTTTGATTTCAAAGAGCAAAGGTAGCTATTTAAACTTAGTCACTCAGTGTGCGAGTGTTAAAAATAGTAGTTGAAGGGGGATGTTCTTAGCGTTTCAATAAAATAAATAAGCTGTTCGTTAGGTTGTCTCGTGTTATCAGTCGGTTACAAAAGGGCGGATGTGTCTTTTTGACATTTTGATAATCAAACGTTGCTGTATGCGTCTGATTAGGTCTGTCGTACAGGGTGGTGCGATATAATGCCGTAGAATGGAGTTGGAAGATTTCAAATTGCTTTTTATTTGCTTGTATACGTATTATTTTGCTCGCTATATTGGTTTAAAAAAGTTATTATATTGTTAAAGTGATCTCTTGTAAGCGTTTTTTAATACTTTGATTAGGGTTCGGATTTATTACCATCTGAGTGGTTGAACAAGCCTTGCGAACTATTTTTTAGCTCAATCAAGTAGGTAACACGAAAATCTAGGCACTTTTTCACCCAAGACTAGGTACTTTTCTACCTAAAGGTGCAGACCTTTTACCAAAAAAGTCTGCACCTTTGGGTAGAAAAGTATACGGATTTTTCCGAAAAAGAGCCTGTCACCTCCTCAAAATAGGCAATATTTACACAAAAAGAGTGTTGAGCACTTCTAGAATGGCATTTGATGTGCGTATGCGGATTCGTGGAATCGTTGTTTTACAATCAAAATGATAGTAGAAATAGCAAATGCATTTATTTGTGTCAAATGTAATATTACGTCTAACGTGCTATTATACTGCTTAATTAACCCTGTATATGATACTTGCATCTACCGTGTATTATCATAAGAGAAACAAACAAAATCAAAATGTAAACGTAAGTACTATGTTTAATTTATAATAACAACTATCTTTGTATGCTAGAAATATAAATACATACATATTAAGTATAATGAAAATAGAAGAAAATTATTCGTTAGAGAAACACAATACATTTCACGTACAAGTTGCTGCGAAGCACTTTATGGAATATGATAGCGAAGAGGAGTTAAGTAGAATATTAAGAGACGAATATTTTATGGAGTGCCAGAAGCTACATATCGGTGCAGGAAGTAATTTGTTGTTTTTAGATGATTACAACGGAATTATACTTCACTCGTTGATCGGAGGTGCAGAGCAGCTTAAATCGGACGATACAAATGTATACCTGCAAGTTGGAGCTGGTATGGCATGGGATGCATGCGTTGCTTATGCTGTTTCGAATAACTGGGGAGGCATCGAAAACCTATCAAACATACCTGGCGAAACAGGTGCTGCGGCTGTTCAAAACATTGGTGCATACGGTGTAGAGATCAAAGACGTAATAGCATCGGTAACAGCTTACGAAGTTAAAACAGGTAACAAAAAGATATTTACAGCTACTGAATGTAAGTATGGATACAGAGATAGCATCTTCAAAAACGAATTGTTAGATCAATACATTATAACACACGTTACACTAAAACTAACTAAGCAACCGGTATTAAACCTCTCGTATGGTAATCTAAGCGAGGTGATGTGTGCCGAAAAGGAGCAAAACATACAAACCGTAAGAGACGTTGTTATTAAAATACGCGCAGAGAAATTGCCTAACACAGACGAATTAGGCAATGCAGGAAGCTTTTTTACGAATCCAATAATCTCAAAGCCTCACTACGAAGCAATCCAAAAAGACTATCCTGCCATTCCGGGGTACGAGGTAGCCGACAATAAAATAAAAGTACCAGCAGCTTGGTTGATTGAAGCTATTGGTTTTAAGGGAAAATCTTTCGATACCGTTGGCGTATATGATAAGCAAGCCCTCGTAATCGTGAACCTAGGCGATGCCTCAGGTACCGAAATAGCGATGCTCGCCGAATCTATTCGAACAAAAGTATTGCAGCAATTTGAAATTGAAGTAAATCCAGAAGTTAGATACGTAGGTTGATATTTTTAGAATTGCAGTATTAAATATTACTTACAATAATTATCTTTGTATATGCGTTTAGCATGTATCATTTTTTAAAATAAAACACTATGATTTCAGATTCATTAAACAACTCTGCTCGCTACGAGCAGATACACCCACTATTCAAACAAGCGTTTGACTATATTAAAAGAGCCGATTTTACGCAAGTACTTAGTGGAAAGATAGAGCTTGTTCCAGGAAAACTAACTGTGATCATTGCTGATATCGTAGGAAAAGAGATTTCTATGGCAACACTCGAAACTCATAATAAATTCATTGATATTCAAATGCCAATCCTTGGAACAGAAACAATCGGATGGAAACCAGCAGCGAAGTTAAATCATATTTCGGCACCCTACAGCGAAGAGAATGATATCACGTTCTATTCAGATGCATCTGCAGGACATACAACATTGACTGTCGGAGACTTTGCAATCTATTTTCCCGAAGATGGACATGCTCCAGGCATTGGGTCAGGCTCTATACGTAAAGTTATAGTTAAAATATCGGTAGATTAAAGCTAAAGTCAACCCTTTTAATACCTTTGCTTGTTTTCTAAAGAGAACAGACAAAGGTATTTTTATTTCTAGCTTAGAAACACGTAACAAAATAGTGCAAAATGGAGAATCGTTATTTGGGTTTAATAGAGAAAAGCATTCAAGACCATTGGGATCTTCCTGCTTTTTCGGATTACGAGGGACAGACGTTTCATTTTAAGGATGTAGCTCGCCGCATTGAGAAGTATCACATTATACTGGAACAAGCAGGTATTAAGAAAGGAGATAAAGTCGGAATCGTGGGGCGTAACTCCTCGGGATGGGCAATTGCTTTTTTCGGAACGCTTGCTTATGGTGCTGTAGCAGTACCTATCTTGCATGAATTTAAGCCAGATAACATCCATCATATAATAAATCACAGCGAAACCAAAGCAATATTAGTAGGGAGTAATGTGTGGGAAAACTTGAACGAGTGCTTAATGCCCAATCTCAAGCTAATTGTAGGATTGGAGTCTTTTGCTATCCTAAAGGCTAAAAACAAAGAGGTATATAAGGTTCGGAATCGCATCAATGAGTATTTCGGAAAAAAATATCCCCGTTCGTTTACTGCCGCCGATGTAAAATATCACACCGAGCAAGCAGATGAATTGGCCGTATTGAACTACACCTCCGGAACAACCAGCTTCTCGAAAGGGGTGATGATTCCCTACCGCAGTCTGTGGAGTAATGTACAGTTTGCATACGACAAACTGAAATTTATCGAGCCAGGTGGCGAAATCGTCTGCATGCTGCCGATGGCACACATGTATGGACTTACGTTCGAGGTGCTAAACTCTTTCAATAAAGGGTGTCATGTTCACTTTCTAACACGTATACCATCGCCCAAAATTATTGGAGATGCATTTGCAAAGTACAAGCCGATTTTGATTTTGGCAGTTCCGCTTATTATCGAAAAGATTATAAAAAATAAAGTATTTCCAGAGTTAGAGAAGCCATTGATGAAGTTTCTACTAAAACTACCATACGTAGATAAGAAAGTGCATCAAGTTATTGCAAAGAAATTAAATGCATCGTTTGGCGACAACTTTGCCCAAGTGATTATTGGTGGAGCAGCAATCAATAAGGATGTAGAAACCTTTTTACGCGACATCAACTTCCGCTACACCGTAGGTTATGGCATGACGGAGTGTGGGCCACTTATTGCCTATAGTTATTGGGATCAGTTTAGACAAGGATCGTGTGGACAGATTGTAGATCGCATGGAGGTGCGTATAGACTCTTCGGACCCAACAACAGAGGTGGGCGAGATTCTTGTAAAAGGGATGAACGTAATGCTCGGATACTATAAAAACAAAGAGGCAACAAGAGAGATATTCACATCAGATGGTTGGCTACGTACGGGAGACTTAGGAACGATAGATGCAGATGGTTTTCTGTACATTCGAGGTCGTAGCAAAAGTATGATACTCGGCGCTTCGGGGCAAAACATCTATCCAGAAGAGATCGAAGATAAATTAAATAACCTAGATTACGTATCAGAATCTATTATTGCCGATAAGAATGGCAAGCTGATCGCATTAATCTGTCCGGATTGGGCACAAATTGATGCAGCAGGGATTGATCATGATACGATTGATGCGTTGATAAAAGAGAATCTGAAGTTGTTAAACGCAGAACTGCCGTCTTACAGTCAGATATCGGGACATAAACTCTATCAAGAGGAGTTCGAAAAAACGCCTAAACGCAGCATTAAGCGTTATTTGTACACAGCAGCAATTAACAATTAAGCATAAGCTTAGCTAGGGGGTGCAAAATACTTAACAAAGAATTGTAAGAGTCAAAATAATAAACTACTTTTGCAAGATATATAAAAAAATGTAATTAGCAATGGTTGATAAAATCAAGGCTCTACTCCTTGAAGTAGAAAATATGTCGGCAGCTAATGCTGACGAATTAGAGGCATTACGCATTAAGTATCTAAGTAAAAAGGGCGAAGTATCGGCTCTTTTTAACGACTTTCGTAATGTAGCAAACGATCAAAAGCGTGAAGTTGGTAAGTTCTTAAATGAACTGAAAGAGTCCACTCAAAATAAAATAAACGAAATAAAAGATGGATTCGATAGCAACCAAGGTGCTACGGAAGAGATCGATTTAACCCGTACGGCTTACCCTGTGCAGTTAGGTACGCGCCATCCAATATCGTTGGTACGTAAAGAGATTTGCGATATCTTCAATCGTTTAGGCTTTAGCATTGCTGAAGGTCCAGAGATCGAAGATGATTGGCATGTATTCTCATCGTTAAATTTTGCCGAAGATCATCCAGCACGCGATATGCAGGATACATTCTTTATTCAGCATAATCCAGATGTGCTGTTGCGTACGCACACCTCTTCGGTACAAACACGTGTAATGGAGACCTCAGAGCCTCCTATTCGTATTATGTGTCCAGGACGTGTATACCGTAACGAGGCTATCTCGTACCGTGCACACTGTTTCTTCCATCAGGTAGAAGCGTTGTATGTAGACAAAAATGTATCGTTTGCAGATTTGAAACAAGCACTTCTGTTTTTTGCAAAAGAGATGTTTGGAGCAGATACACAGATTCGTCTACGTCCGTCATACTTCCCATTTACAGAGCCTTCGGCAGAAATGGATATCTCATGTAACTTATGTGGTGGAAAGGGTTGTCCTTTCTGTAAGCATACAGGTTGGGTAGAGATTTTAGGTTGTGGAATGGTAGATCCGAATGTATTGGAGAACTGCGGAATCGATAGCACTGTGTATTCAGGATATGCACTCGGTATGGGAATTGAACGTATAACGAACTTGAAATATCAAGTAAAGGATTTACGTATGTTCTCAGAGAATGATGTACGCTTCTTGAAACAGTTCGAATCGGCAACTTAAAGGTTTTAAACTAAACTGTTTTAGGTAAAGAAATAGGGCGGCACTACCTTGAGTAAATCAATGAGTGCCGTTTTTCTGCATTTATATTGCAACTCGACTTTTAAACAATAAACAACGATGCTAAAAAAAGAACGTTATAAAGGAATCATAACTTGGTTTAGCGAATTCATGCCAGTGGCAGAGTCCGAACTACATTACGAAAATCCTTTTCAGCTACTCATTGCCGTTATACTCTCTGCTCAATGCACAGATAAACGGGTGAATATGGTAACGCCAGCCCTGTTTGAAGCATATCCAACGCCCGAGGTTTTGGCAGCATCAACGCCCGAAGTTGTGTTTAAGTATATAAGTTCAGTCTCTTTTCCTAACAACAAATCGAAACATTTGGTCGGTATGGCCAAGCAGCTGCTCGAATTATATCAAGGCGAAATGCCTTCTGAGATTGATGCACTCATAAAGCTACCCGGTGTAGGGCGAAAAACAGCTAGCGTAATTGCTTCTATAATCTTTAATAAGCCAGCGATGGCTGTAGATACGCACGTGTTTCGGGTATCAAACCGCATCGGACTAACAACGAATTCTAAAACGCCCCTCTCTACAGAACGAGAGTTGCTGAAATATATCCCCCCAACACTGGTTCCTATTGCTCATCACTGGTTGATATTGCACGGCAGATATACCTGTACAGCGCGTAGCCCGAAGTGCGAAACCTGTGGAATCCGCTCTTGGTGTAAAACAGGGGATAAGAAATAGATTTCATTTGCGAGATATTATTTCAACTGCTATGCTAGCACGAAATAAAATATTATATTTGTATTCAAATAAAAAATAAATTAAGAATATATTAAATATGACTGATATAAACACAAACGAAGAGGTAAGCAAGAAAAGCTTAAACTTTATCGAAGCTTTTGTAGCGAGTGATTTGGCGGAAGGTAAAAATGGCGGACGTATGCAAACGCGTTTCCCACCAGAGCCTAACGGATATCTTCACATCGGACACGCAAAAGCGATTTGTCTTGATTTTGGAATTGCAGAGCAGTACAACGGTATTTGCAATCTCCGTTTCGATGATACTAATCCTGAGAAAGAGGATACAGAGTACGTAGATGCAATCAAAGAAGACATCGAATGGTTAGGATTCAAGTGGGAAAACATATACTATGCATCAGACTATTTTCAGCAAGTTTGGGACTTTGCTGTAAAGATGATCAAAGAGGGCAAAGCTTATGTTGATGAGCAATCTGCCGAAGAGATAGCACGCCAAAAAGGAACACCTACACAACCAGGTGTTGCAAGCCCATACAGAGATCGCCCTATAGAAGAGAGTTTGGATCTGTTTAACCGTATGAATGCAGGTGAATTCGAAGAAGGCGCTATGATTTTACGTGCCAAAATAGATATGGCATCATCCAATATGCACTTCCGCGACCCAATTATGTATCGTATCATTAAATTCCCTCATCACCGAACAGGCGATGCTTGGAAAGCATACCCAATGTACGATTTTGCACACGGAGAGAGTGATTATATCGAAGGCGTAACGCACTCACTATGTACACTTGAATTTGAAGTACACCGTCCGCTTTACGACTATTTTATCGATCAGATTAAAACAGCAGACGATTACCGTCCACGACAAATTGAATTTAACCGTTTGAACCTAACCTATACGGTGATGAGCAAGCGTAAGTTACTTGAATTAGTGAAAGAGAATTTGGTTAATGGTTGGGACGATCCGCGTATGCCTACCATCTGTGGATTCCGTCGCCGTGGATTTACATCTACATCTGTTCGTAACTTTATTGACCGTATCGGATACACAAAATATGATGGAATTGTTGATGTAGCACTACTTGAACATGCTGTACGTGAAGATTTGAATCTTAAAGCAGGTCGTGTATCGGCAGTGCTAAATCCGATTAAGCTTATTATCACAAACTACCCAGAAGGTCAAGTGGAGATGATGGAGACTGTAAATAATCCGGAAGACGAATCAAAAGGATCACGTGAAGTTGCATTTACAAGAGAACTATTTATTGAGCGTGAAGACTTTTTAGAAGATGCTCCAAAGAAATTCTTTAGAATGACACCAGGACAAGAAGTTCGCCTAAAAAGTGCATACATTCTAAAATGTACAGGATGCAAAAAAGCAGCAGATGGTTCTATCGAAGAGATTTATGCTGAATATGATCCGCAAACACGTAGTGGAATGCCCGAAAGTAACCGCAAAGTGAAAGGTACGCTACACTGGGTATCTGCAGAACATAGTTTGCCTGCTGAGGTGCGATTATACGATCGCTTATTCACAGCAGAAAACCCACTCGAGGAGAAAGATAAATCTTTTGAAGAGCTATTAAACCCAGACTCTTTAAAGGTACTAACAAACTGTAGAGTTGAAATGTCTCTTGGCGAAGCTAAGGCATATGATAACTTCCAGTTTCAACGTTTAGGATATTTCAATATTGACCCAGATTCTACTTCAGAACATCTTGTGTTTAATCGCACAGTTTCGTTAAAAGATTCGTGGGGAAAGATGAAAGATAAACGATAATTTGCTTTAAAATTAAGTAGCGAACTAATTATATTTAGTTCGCTACTTAATTACTTAATTATATTACTGATGCCAACAATAATATGAATGATAAGAAAAAAAACACACTTCTAATAAACCGCTATTTTGCTGCAAAGAACGACAATATAAAACCTTATTTCGATGTGTCAGAGATTGAAGAGCTAATGTTTTATTTTGATGAGCTAGGCGATTCTGATAATTATGAAGAAATTATTCTACTTGGAATCAATTTGCATCCAGAAGAAAATAATTTGAAGATACATGCATTTGAGTATTTTATGCACTTAAAGCAGTATAAAAAAGCAATCGGTTTTATTGAATCGTTCGATTTTGATGATGGGGAATATAATATTTCAAAATCTTTTTTTTTATTAGAAGGTTATTGCTTTCTCAAAGATTTTGAGATGGTAGACACATTAGTAGATAAATTAATATTCGAAAAAGAGGAAGATATAGAGGATATATATGATTATACTTGTGATGTAATTATTACGGCAGAGCTATATAATGAATCATTTATATTTGTACAGAAGGGACTTGAACGAAAGCCTGATCATCTTGGACTAAGAGAAATCAACTGTAATTATTTAGATGTAAATGAAAGATATGAAGAAGCAATTGTTTTATGTAATGAATTAATTGATTCAGACCCATACTCTTTCGAATATTGGCATATGCTTGCTCGCATATATTTACATCAACTAAAATATGAAGAGGCGATAGATGCATGTGATTATGCACTAATTTCGGCCGAGAATGAACCAAGTATTCTTCTTCAGAAAGCATATTGTTACACAATGCTTGAAAGTTACGGCGAGTCGCTTGATTTATATCTAAAGGTTTATAAGTTAGAAAATGAAGATCATTCGTTGAAGCCCTACATAGCCGAATGTTGTGTAAAAATGGAAAGATATGATCAAGGATATACTTGGTTACACGACTATATTTATGATGAGTCGATAAAGAAAGAACCTTTGGTGTATTTAAACTATATGGAATGCTGTGCAGAGCTAGATATGCACACAGAAGAGCAGGAGATCTTTAATAAATTAACAGTGTTATATCCAGAGAATATAATACTGTTATATCTTAAGGCGCTACAATCAACCAAAGCAGGAGACGATGAGGCTTCGATTGAATTATTGGAACAAGTTTTACTCAAATTTAGCGCATTTGATATTAAGCCAGAGATAATAATGGAGTGTTACTTTAAAATGGGTACACTATTTCTTGATGTTAAAGCGTATCAAAAAGGGTATGAATACTTTTTAAAGACAAAAAAGATCAAGAATAATTATCTTGAATTAAATTTAAAACTAGCTGAGTGTTGTTTGTTTTTAAATAAACTCAAAGAATTAACGATTTACGTTAAACGTTTAAAGGTGAAAGAGAAAAAGATATTTCTTAAAGCGTATATCATACATTCGACATTCACAGTTGCTGAAAATGAACAGATCTTAAATATATTGGAACAAAAAAATAAAAAAAAGAATGAGTAGAAGTAAGAAAGATTATATGCTTTTGGCTTTAAAAGGTATGGGTATGGGGGCTGCAGATGTTGTGCCTGGTGTCTCGGGTGGAACGATTGCTTTTATTGTGGGAATCTACGAAGAGCTTATCGACTCGATTAAGAGTATAAATACAAAGGCATTGGCTCTATTCTTTAAAGGGCGTTTTGCTGAGTTTTGGAAAGCAGTTAATGGTAATTTTCTACTTTCAATTGTTTTAGGTATTGGAATCAGTGTATTTTCTTTGGCTAAGCTAATTACTTTTCTGCTAACAACCTATCCAATTCTTATTTGGTCGTTCTTTTTTGGCTTAGTGCTTTCGTCGACCTATTTTGTGTCTAAAGAGATAAAAGTTTGGAAACTTAGTCGCTATATTGCTTTTGCATTAGGTTCGATTATTGCTTTTTATATCACAGTAGCTACACCAGCAGAAACACCAACAGATCTATGGTTTATCTTTCTGTGTGGAGCAATTGCTATATGTGCTATGATATTACCAGGTATTTCGGGTAGTTTTATTTTGGTTTTACTGGGTAAGTACTTCTACATTATGGAAGCGGTGAAAAGTTTCAATATTCCTATTATACTTACATTTATTGCAGGAGCTTCAATCGGTATCATATCGTTTTCAAATGTATTATCTTATCTTTTAAAGCGCTTTCACGATATAACAATAGCGATATTGGGTGGTTTTATGTTAGGTTCGCTCAATAAAGTATGGCCTTGGAAAGAGGTTGTAGAGACATATACAGATAGCCATGGTGTTGTAAAGCCATTAATTGAGAATAATATATTCCCTAATGCTTACATCCTTCCAGCTTTTGGTTTGATGGTTTTTGGATTTATTCTGGTTTATATTTTGGAGAAGATTTCTGCAAAGAAATAAAAGCAATTCTATTTTCAAGGCTAGGGGTTCATGTATCGATAAGATATATGAACCCCTAGCCTTTTTTATGCCTAAGAATTGAACGCGCTACGAGTTGTTGAGGAGCTTGTTTCTTGTCGTTGCTGTATGCATTTTGAGATATAAAAAAGGGGTACTATTTCTTTTTAAAGAAACAGTACCCCTTTTTATTTTGCAGCAGTTAAATTAGTGCTTATGCTCAACCTTTTTAGTAGTTGTAGCAGGCTTTATTACGTTGCAGCCTGCATTTTTATCAACAGGGACAGCTGTCATATCAATCTTTTTGAAAGCCGCTGTAAGTTTCGTTTTACTCGTTTTACTTAGTTTGTATGTAACAGTAGCGGTACGTTTCGAAAGATCAGTTTTAATATCTGTAACACCTTTCTCGAAAGCGATGTTTTTCTCTATTTTTTTGATGCAATGATCACAGTCCATCTCTTCAATAAAGAATGTAACCGTGTCTTTTTTCTTTTTTACGTCCTTTGCATACAGTGTGCTACAAGCTACAAGCATACAGATCAATACTAATAATTGCTTTTTCATGATTTGATAATTTTAAATATGTGAATAAATAAAGTTGTTTCTTTTTAGTCTCTTGAAATATTATATCGGATACCTGCATATATTTTACGTCCGTGTACAGGGCCCCAAACCATTGATCCATCAAATGTATCTCCACGTGGCTCTTCAGCTCCAATGATAGGGTGATCTTGGGTGAAATTAAATAGGTTTTCGCCACCTACATAGACAGACCAATTGCGGAAGTATTTAGTTACCTGAGCATTTACTACGGTATAAGATTTAAATCTCTCATCCCATAATGGTTTTACTGCATCAGGGGTAGGCATTCTACCTCCACCATTGAACTGCGTTGTTGCATCAAATTGCCATTTCTTTAGCGGTGTTTGATATGAGGCTGTTATAAGTCCTTTAGAATCGCTTGTTAATGCTTTTGTTAAGCGTTTTACTTCGCCAGTTTTCTGGTTACGGTAGTCTGTTTGCGCATCCGTATAGCGATAGGCTGCTGTAACTGTAAATCCACGAAAGAATGGGTATGTTGCTTCTACTTGATAGTTGTGTGAAAATGATTTGCCATCATTTAAGTTGTAAAAACTTACTTGGTGTGCATCTGAATCCATATCAACAACTACTTGATTGGCAAAGTTGGTGTAATACCATTCTCCCGTTAATGAGAGGTCTTTACCTGCAATAGGAATGTAGAAAGAGAGACTTGTCCCCGTATTGAAAGCTTCTTCTTGCTTCAGCTCTGGCGCAATAAGCATTTCACGGCTACTTGCAAGTAAGAAATTGTTTTCGGCAAGTACATTGGGTGTACGGTATCCTTTACCAACCGATCCACGGATATGTATCCATTCAAATGGATTGTATTTAACGTGAAGACGTGGTGTAACAAAGAAATCATACAAGCTACTATAGTCTCCACGAATTCCGGCAAGTACAATTAACTTGTCGTTCAGATTATATGTGTACTGCGCATACGCTCCAGTAACAGTCTCTTTACGGTTGAATGATTCGCGACTTTCTCCTGCAAATTGTAGATTTTCGTTGAAGGCATCATGATTCAAACTTATCCCTGTACTGATACGATGAGCGTATGAGTACTCTTTTTCGTAAAGTAAACTACCGTAAACATTGTTTTGATAGATGTTATAGGGTGTTTTGTCGTACATTGAGTTTTGTTCGTGGTACGATCCGGATAAGATTAATGCAACACTTTCGTTCTTCTCCTTGTCGATGATATAAGCGTTCTTTGCAAATAGTTCACCTCTGTTGGTTGTTAATTGGATGCGATACGGATCTGCAAATGTGTGGTGCTTTGTATCTTGTCCGCCTGTTCTGTTTTCGTGTAAGAAGCGACCTCCAAATTGAGAGATGAATTTATCTCCTTTATAGTACCAACGATTCATTACATTGTATTGCTCTTTGAGCGGCATATCCAAGAACCCATCATCATTACCATCGTGTGAGGCAGCATCGTTAGAGTAGTGCACCAATAGCCCAGTTGAAAGTTTGTCGTTTACCAGCCACGATGCATCAGCATTACCTTCATATCTTCCTGAACCACTACCAAAAAGATTCAGTGAAAATATATCTGATGTAGGAGGTTTTTTGTATTCGATGTTAATCTGTCCGGCAAGCGCTTCGTATCCATTCTTTACAGAAGAGGTTCCTTTTGATACTTGAATACTTTCCATCCAAGCTCCAGGTACGTAGTCTAAACCATATAACGAGGCTGCACCACGGAAGTTAGGATAGTTTTCGGTAAGCATCTGAACGTACGTGCCTGCTAATCCTAATAATTTAATTTGACGGGCACCTGTGGCAGCATCACTATAAGCAACATCTACCGAAGGATTGGTTACAAAACTTTCGGCAAGGTTACAACATGCAGCTCGGCAGAGTTCGTCGAATGTTATTTTTTGAGATTGGATAACACTTGTGCGGGGAGCGATAGTACCCAACGCACGTTCGCTTATTACAACTTCTTCTAGGTTTACTGATCCTTGCAGATAAATCTTTATAGGTGTAGAGAAGTCGGTAATAGGTGTTATAATCGTTGTATAACCAATGTAGCTAGCTGCTAAATTATTGGTTTCGGCTGCTTGCTTTAATTCAAAGTAGCCATCTAGATCTGTTGTTGTACCTTTTTGTGTACCTTCCCAATAAACATTTCCTCCAATAATCGGAGATTTCTCGTCGTCGTAAAGGTGTCCTTTGATAATATTCTCGGCAGAGAGACCTTGCGTAATGCCTATAAAGGCAATAAATATATAGATATATAATTTAGACATGAATTTCTTTTTTTGTTTTTATTTCAATAGTAAAAATAAAGAATCGGCTTCCGTTTGTTAATCAAACAGTAGCATCATTCGCTTCTAACGATTTGGTTAGAAGTACAAAAAAGAAATTCAAATAATTAATACGGTGAGTAGCGATAAGTATTCTTTTGGAGAGATGGGAGTCTGATTCTGCTTGTAAAGCATATCTTGCCCCATATTGTCGAGAGGAATAGGGTATAGCTGTTTATGTGAAAAGAAAAGATTCAAATCAATAATAACAGGTTGGAGTATTGGGAATGCTGCTGATTCTGAAAGCCAATTAACTGGCAAGCGTTCCATATCGCAGAAAGAGTCGTGATCAGTATGATAGAAATTGATGCAACCCTCTTCTGTCTCTTCGAAGTGGTGATGATGTGTGTCGCAACATTTTCCATTCAATACGCTACTAAGACCAAAAGCTTCACAGTCGTTGCAGCAGTAGGTCATATAGCTAAACCCTGATCCTCCATACGAAATAGATAGGATCAGAATTAAAAGAATGCTATGTATTAAACTCTTTTTCATCGCAGGCAAAGGTACAAAAAAATAACAAATAACAATATTAACCGTCTAATTTTAAGTAATAAAAGAAAGAAATACCGTTATTTGATAAAATGAGATTGATAATATAATGTGAGGTTTGACGGTTCACTTTCGATATGGTAGCGAGATGAAGCCGTTATTTGAAACGAATAAATTTGCTCTTGTATTGTATCTACCTGAAGATATATTTCGTTTCCTCGGATTCCAGTTTCTATAATACTGCTGCTTGTGTTGGTATCAATAGAATCTGTTATCGCATAATAAAGAGTATACGTTGTTGTTTCGGACTTATTATTTTTCGTAGGCTTTTGTGTTGCGTCCCACGAAAGTTTCAACTCACTCCCAATACGTTCTACATGTATTTCGGAGGGTTTACTTGGTACAGTATCATTGAGCCACGTTAAAGGGGGGAGGAGTGCAGGGTGTATATAAAAGCTATCTTTTAGTTGCTTGTAAAGTCCTTTAGAGTTGTCTAATACATTGCGACATCTAAAATAAGCACATCCAGCAGTAGCTGCATTTCTACTGTATTTAATCTGATTGGTAATTGCTGTGATATCCCAATCAGATTCTTTTTTGTCCATGCGATAGGCTCCTAGTCCAGGGATGATAATTCGTCCGTTGCTGTTTTCCATCCAATTATCTACAAAAGGATAAAAGTTGTTGTCTTGATAATACATCATGGGGGCAATCATATCATGTTTACCCTTATTAAGCCACAACACAGGGTCTTGATGAACACTTCGGTAGGCAGTCCATCCAGCATTAGGCACCTTTTCGATGTCGTTGTATTTTCCTAAAGGGGAGCTGCTTACTTGTACCCACGGTTTAATAGCCTTAACATCATCGTACAGACGGAATACCAAGCGATTGATATTATTTCGTCTCCAATCGTCACGTTTTGTGCCTTTTCCATATTTTGCATGTACAGCTTTGTCGGGGAAGCGGTGTGCCTCCTCGGGGTAACGGATATAGTCGAACTGAATGCCATCAATGTCGTAATTGGTAACAACCTCTTTTACAAGTGAAGATAGGTAGTCAATCGTGCCTGGTACGCCTGGATCGAGATACCATTCGTTGCCATGTTTTTTACAAAGCTTCGGATGTTTTCTTACAACACTTGATTTACCCTGTGCTTTCACGCTCTTTTGTGTGCCAAGAGGGAAAGTTACAAGCCATGCATGACACTCCATACCGCGCTTATGGCACTCTTCGATTGCAAACTCTAACGGGTCGTAAGGTGGTGCAACACCTGCCTTACCCGAAAAGATAAAATTAAAAGATTCAATTTTAGAAGGGTAGATTAGGTTTCCTCTTAAACGTGCTTGAATAAAAACAGTGTTGAAGTTTGCCTCCTTTAGTTTGTCTAACATCTCACATAGGGCTGCTTGCTGTACCTTACTACTAGCCTCGTTGGTAGCTCGTGTTTGTGGCCAATCCAATCCATAGATCGTACTTAACCAGACGGCACGGATTTCATGTTTAGGAGAAGCAAAGAGCGAAGATGCAATGTATAAACAGAGAATTATTAAGCAATATTTTTTTGTCATTAGAGGCAATCTGTTTTTAATATATGCTACAAAAGTAATAAAATTAAGAGATATATAGCAGATTTATTTGTTTAGAGACCATAATATAACTTGAATTTTTATAGATTTGTAAACTTATAAAAAATAAAACTTAAATAGAATAACCAATGAAGAACGTTTTACTCGCTAGCAGCTATGCTGCAGGCTTATTTTTTCCTTTAATAGCACATGCTGCCAATCCTGCCGTTAAAGCGGATGCAAAACGCCCCAATGTAATTTATATTATTGCAGACGATTTAGGATATGGTGATTTGAGTTGTTATGGACAGGAGAAGTTCAGTACACCGAATATAGATCAGTTGGCTCAAGAGGGTATGCGTTTTACGCAGTGCTATTCGGGAACTACAGTAAGTGCTCCGTCTAGAGCATCGCTTATTACAGGACTACACTCTGGACATACACCTATCAGAGGAAATAAAGAACTTGCTCCCGAGGGACAGTTTGCACTCCCTGCAGGAATACCATCATTAATCTCGGTATTTAAAAATGCAGGTTACACAACTGGTACTTTTGGTAAATGGGGATTGGGCTCTCCGGGTTCTACAGGTGACCCGAACAATCAAGGTGTTGATGAGTTTTATGGCTTTAACTGCCAACTATTAGCTCACAATTATTATGCGGATCACCTTTGGGAAAACGATAAAAGAATCGATTTGCCCGAAAATGATAATGGAGCCTATGGTACATATACGCAAGATTTGATTCACGACAAGGCACTTGAATTTATAGATAAAAATAAATCGGATAACTTTTTCCTTTTCCTTCCTTATATATTACCTCATGCAGAATTAATCGTTCCAGAGGATAGTATCATTCGTAAATTCAGAGGTGTATACCCTGAAAAGCCTCACAAAGGATTAGATTCTGGGCCAAACTTCCGTAAAGGTGGATATTGCTCTCAGAACTTCCCTCGCGCTACATTTGCAGCAATGGTATATCGCCTCGATGTGTATGTTGGGCAAATTGTTCAAAAACTGAAAGATCAAGGGTTATACGATAATACATTAATCGTGTTCTGTAGTGATAATGGTCCACACCGTGAAGGTGGAGCCGATCCTGTGTTCTTTAATGGAAATGGTATTTATAGAGGATACAAGCGTGATTTATATGAAGGTGGTATTCGTGTTCCGTTTATTGCTTCTTGGCCAGGTCGTATTGCTGCAGGAACAGAAACAGACTTGATGTGCTCTTTCTGGGATATGATGCCTACTTTTTCGGATGTAATTAAAAAGAAATCAAAAGGTGGTGATGGCGTGAGTATCTTACCTACATTAACAGGAAAAGGAAGACAGCGTTTGCACGACCATCTTTATTTCGAATTCCATGAGGGTGGTGGCAAACAAGCACTACGCAAAGATAATTGGAAATTGATTCGCTTGCAGGTAAAGCAAGGAGAGAACAGTATCTACGAACTTTACAACCTATCAGCAGATCCACAAGAAAAGCATAATGTGGCAGCAAAACACCCTGAACGTGTAGCTTCAATGAAAAAGACAATGCTAGCAGAGCATACTCCGGATGCTAACTGGCCCTTATATTAAGATACCTATTTGCAGTATTGAATAATGATAAAGACTAAAATAGTAAACAGCCAGAAAATTAAATTTTTTGGCTGTTTGTATTTAAACAAACAGCATGTTGCAAAGATAAAAAGATAACTCGCAAACATTTCAAATTGATTAAACGAATGTTGAATTGCTGCACCAGGCACACTACTAAATGAGTCAATAACTAACACCATCCATGAACTAACGCCCTTAATAATAGTTGCAACTATACCTGACAACCAAGGAAACCAAGGCTCAATCACTAACCAACCCAACGTAAGCGGAATCAATATTGTGGCAAAAATAGTAAGCGGTATATTGGTGAAAAGAAACAGCAAAGGAAAAGAACCAAAAGTATAAAGACATAACGGAACAGTACCAACTTGTGCGGCAAGCGAAAGCGTTAAACAATTCCACGGCATTGCAACGATTGGATTGCGTACTTTAATCCATCGACTGAATATAGGATGTAAGTAGAGTATAGCCAAAAGAGCGAGAAAACTCAATTGAAACCCAAGATCAAACAGATAGAGAGGTTGATAAAGCAACATCAAAAAAGCAGCAGCAGCTAATGTATTGTAGCGTTCATTTTGTTCATTCAGCAACATACAAACTATATATAGCGTAACCATTGTTGAAGCACGTACAGTTGCTGGTGAAAGTCCAGTCAAAAGAGCAAATACCCAAACTAGCAATAACGTAAGTATGCGTATAAGTATATGGTTGTGAGCAATAAACGGAATACACCCTAATAAAAGAAACAGTGTCCCTGTAATAATCGTTACATGAAAACCACTCACAGCAAGCAGGTGCGCACAGCCAGTAATAGAGAATTTAGACCGTAAATCGGGCGTTAAAAGTGTACTATTCCCCAAACTAATAGCAGCTAAAATAGTTTGAGACTCTTTAGGTATCGGTAGTTTTTCTAATCTTTTTGATAAATGATATTGATATCTAAGGAGTTTTTGTTTGATCGAAAGCGGATATTCTATAGGATGTGGTGTATGATGATTCTGAGAAATATAAGCAGATGCCGCAATTCCTTTTGCAGGAGATAACAGCTTGTATGCCTGTTGAAACTTACCATGTATAAGGAGTCTTTCACCAGGTAGTATCAATTCAATTGCGGTGTGTTTCGGAAAGAACAGCTGAACTCTTTTGTTTGATGGAATAATAGAATCGGGAGTGATAAACTGATCTATTCTAGCTATTGTATGAATTGATTTATTTGAATAGCGCGGTATTTCTTCAATGGTGACTGCAGCAGATAAATAGGCGTAAGGCGCTGTCCATTCATTGCATTTTTGTTGATGGTGTGTAAACTGTATGGATATAAACAGTATTGAGCAAAGGCACATAATGCCCCATAACCACTGTTTTTGAATATAATCTTTGGTTTTACGAAAGCGACTATATATGATTCCGGCAAAACCTACTAGTAATAAGAGGTATGATAATTGCACGAAAGGGGGGTAGTGGTATTGTATGGTGATTCCTAGTATGTAAAAAGAGAGCAACCGAATGAACGGTCGCTTTCTTATTTCTCGTATCATGAGAGCTGTGTATTACAACATTTTTAACTCGTGAATGGTATGTATTGGGTCTGGACTATTAAATACAAAGTTTCCAGCAACAAGTACATCAGCACCAGCATCCACTAAACGTTTGCCAGTTTCTAGGTTTACACCACCATCTACTTGGATAAGTGTATTCAACCCCTTGCTTGTAATCATCTCTTTTAGACGGGTTGTTTTATCTACTGTATGCTCAATAAAGCTTTGTCCGCCAAATCCTGGATTTACCGACATCAGCAAAACCATATCTAACTCTTGAATAATATCTTCGAGTACAGAAATAGGCGTGTGTGGGTTGAGGGTAACACCAGCTTTCATCCCAGCTTCTTTGATTGCTCCGATGGTACGGTGTAGGTGTGTGCAAGCTTCATAATGCACGTTCATCATATAAGCACCAGCTGCAGCAATTTCTTTTACAAATTTCTGCGGTTCAACAATCATTAAGTGTACATCCATCGGCTTCTTGCAAATCGGTTTAATTGCTTGAAGAATAGGGAATCCAAATGAGATGTTAGGAACAAATACGCCATCCATAATGTCTAAGTGAAACCAATCGGCTTCGCTGTTGTTTATCATCTCTACGTCTTGTGCAAGGTGTAGAAAATCTGCTGATAGCAGAGAGGGTGCAATTTTAGGTGTCATAGCTTTATTATATGTTTATGTCTACAAAGGTAGATAAAAAAGTCGGGATCATGAAATTTGGTGAAATTACATGATGTACACTATCTAATATCATATAAAATGAGACAACAATCTTATATTTATCAAACTATCTGATTTCCATTATGTCAGTAAAGCATATAATTTCACAAATAAAATACAGCTTTCTGTTACGTTATTGTTTGTTTTGTTTGACAAAAACAGATAGATTTGTAATTGTATATTTTATATGCAAAGAGGTAGTAAATTTGAATTTATCACACGTATAAACAAATCAAAAATGACAAATCTATTTTCTGTTAATCAAAAAGTAATCCTTATTACAGGGGGATGTGGTATTTTAGGTTCATGTATGTCTCATCACTTAGCAGCCGAAGGTGCTAGCGTGGTTGTTCTTGACAGAAATGAAGAAGCAGGTAATCAATTGGTTGATGATATTAAAGCTAAAGGTTACGAAGCGCTGTTTTTACAAACAGATGTATTAGATAAGGATATTTTGGAGCAAAACAGAGATATCATACTTGGCAAATATGGTCGTATTGATGTGTTAATCAATGCAGCAGGTGGAAACATGGGTGGAGCTACTATTGGTCCAGATCAAACAATCTTTGATCTTCAAATAGATGCTTTCCGTAAAGTGGTAGACCTTAACCTTTTCGGAACAGTAATGCCAACAATGGTTTTTGCTAAAGCAATGGTGGAGCAGAAGAAAGGATGTATTATTAATATCTCTTCAGAATCAGCATTGCGTCCATTAACACGTGTGGTTGGTTACGGTGCAGCTAAAGCAGCAGTAAGTAACTTCACACAGTATATGGCTGGAGAGCTAGCAACTAAATTTGGTTCAGGCTTGCGTGTAAATGCAATGGCTCCAGGATTTTTCTTAACTGAGCAAAACCGTGCGTTGTTAACCAATGCAGATGGATCGTTAACACCGCGTGCCGAAACAATTATTGCACATACACCATTCGGTCGTTTTGGTGAGCCAGAAGAGTTATTGGGTACACTGCAATGGTTAGCAAGTGATGCTTCTGCCTTTGTAACAGGAACCGTAGTGCCTATTGATGGTGGTTTTGACGCATTTAGTATTTAATTAAAGTATCCATTTTTATAAATAATATATACCTATGTATTTATGCGAACAAACATGGCGCTGGTATGGTCCTAACGACCCAGTAAGCCTATGGGATATCCGCCAAGCGGGTGCTACAGGAGTGGTTAATGCATTGCATCACATTCCTAATGGCGAAACTTGGACTGTAGAAGAGATTCAAAAACGAATTGAATTAATCGAATCGGCTGGTTTGAAATGGACGGTAGTGGAGAGTGTTCCAGTTCACGAACATATCAAAACACAAACAGGTGAATTCAAAACATATATCGAGAACTATAAAGAGAGTATCCGTAACTTAGGCGCTTGTGGAGTTCCTGTAGTAACGTATAACTTTATGCCTGTGTTGGATTGGTCTCGTACTGATTTAGCATACGAATTGCCAGATGGCTCTAAGGCTCTACGTTTCGAACGTGCTGCATTTATGGCTTTTGATCTTTATATCCTAAAACGTCCAACCGCTGCTGCCGAATATTCGGACGAAGATAAGGCAAAAGCCAAAGCACGTTTTGATGAGATGAGCGAAGACGAAAAAGCGCTTCTTGTTCGTAATATGATTGCTGGATTACCTGGATCAGAAGAGAGTTTTACCGTAGTGCAATTTCAAGAAGCATTAGACCGTTACATCGGTATTGATGCCGAACGTTTACGTGCAAACTTAATCTATTTTCTTCGTGAAATAGCACCTGTAGCAGATGAAGCAGGCGTTAAATTAGTAATTCATCCCGATGATCCTCCATACCCAATCTTAGGATTACCACGTATTTTAAGTACTGAAGAAGATGTTCAAAAACTAATCGAAGCAGTGCCTAATAAGAGCAATGGTTTGTGTTTATGTACAGGCTCTTTTGGTGTGCGTGGCGATAATGATATGGCTGGTATGATCGAACGTTTTGGAGACAGAATAGATTTTGTCCATTTCCGTAGCACGCAACGTGATGCAGAAGGCAATTTCTACGAAGCAAACCATTTAGAAGGTGATGTAGATATGTATAGTGTAATGAAAGCGCTTTTAGCACTTCAGCAACGCCGTCAATGCTCTATCGCTATGCGTCCAGATCATGGACACCAAATGGTAGACGACTTACGTAAAAAAACAAACCCTGGATACTCTTGCATCGGTCGCCTACGTGGCTTGGCAGAGTTAAGAGGTTTAGAGATGGGTATCGCCAAATCACT
>CAMQTD010000003.1 GCA_947036995.1 uncultured Parabacteroides sp. | reverse complement strand
AGTCAGAAGGTATTTAATCCGATAACTGTCTAATAAAAGGTCCTAACTTGTTTTATTTAAACATTTAGGACCTTTTGTTCCTTATATAAGATAAACACTTTAAATAATTCGTATAATGGAAAAGAAAAAATTAATGCGATCTAACCGTGGGATGATTGCAGGCGTATGTGCAGGTATTGCCGATTACTTAGAGTTAGATCCAACAGTTGTGCGCGTTGTGTATGCGTTGCTAACATTCTTTACTGCCTTTATGGGTGTTATAGCCTATTTTATTCTTTGGATTGTTATGCCAAAGCGTCCTATTTGAATATTGTAATACTTAAAACAGAAGACAAAGATGAATTTTGAACTCTCCTCCCCTTTTGCTCCTACAGGAGATCAGCCCGAAGCAATCAAATCATTGACCGAAGGGCTGCGTGCGGGAGTTCCCTTCCAAACACTGCTCGGTGTTACAGGGTCGGGTAAAACATTTACCATAGCCAATGTTATCAAAGAGATAAACAAACCTACACTGATACTGAGCCACAACAAAACGTTAGCGGCACAGCTTTATAGTGAGTTTAAAAGTTTCTTTCCGAACAATGCCGTAGAGTACTTTGTCTCCTATTACGATTATTACCAACCCGAAGCCTACCTCCCTACCTCAGATACCTATATTGAGAAAGACCTCGCCATTAACGACGAGATAGAGAAGTTACGTCTTCGCACTACAGCCTCCCTCCTTTCGGGTAGGCAAGATGTGATTGTGATTAGCTCCGTGTCATGTATTTATGGTATGGCAGATCCAACCTCTTTTGCCGAGCGTGTTACACACCTTGTAAAAGGGATGACAATCTTACGAGACGACCTATTGCGCCGTTTCGTAGATGCCCATTACATCAATAATAAGTTAGAGTTCTCGCCAGGTTCGTTCCGTGTAGTCGGTGATACGGTAGATATATTCCCTACCGTAGAAGGATACGATGGTATGGCATATCGCATTGAGTTTTGGGGAGACGAGGTAGAAAGAATCTGCTCTTTTAACCCTACCACAGGACAAGAACTTAACGAGCAAGATACACTAAACATCTACCCGACCACCCTTTTTGTAACAACCAAAGAGCGCATGCTTTCGGCACTCGGGCAGATAGATGTAGATTTAGGTACACAAGTAGAATTCTTAAAAGATATAGGCAAGCACTACGAAGCCAAACGACTCTACGAACGTGTTGTATTCGATTTGGAGATGATTCGCGAATTAGGACACTGCTCAGGTATCGAAAACTATTCGCGCTACTTTGATGGCAGAGATGGAGGCACACGCCCATTCTGTCTGTTAGACTATTTCCCGAAAGACTACCTCATGGTAATTGACGAGAGTCACGTAACCATGCCCCAGATCAAAGCCATGTATGGAGGCGATCGTGCACGTAAGATCAACCTTGTTGAGTATGGCTTTCGCCTACCAGCAGCCATGGATAACCGCCCACTTACGTTCGCGGAGTTTGAAACAATGGCACCCAAAGCCATCTACATCAGTGCAACCCCTGCCGATTACGAATTGAATCGAAGCGAGGGGGTGATCGTTGAGCAAGTGATTCGACCAACGGGACTATTAGACCCCTTGATTGTAGTGCGCCCAAGCCTGAATCAAATTGATGATCTGATGGAAGAGATCACCCTACGTACAGCAGCCAACGAACGTGTATTGGTTACAACCCTAACAAAGCGAATGGCGGAGGAGTTAAACACCTACCTCGGACGTATGGGTGTGCGCTGTAACTATGTCCACTCGGATGTAGATACGATGGAGCGTATTCAGATTATGGATGATTTACGTCAAGGGCTTTTCGATGTGCTTATTGGTGTAAACCTTTTGCGTGAAGGATTAGACCTACCCGAAGTTTCGTTAGTTGCCATCTTGGATGCCGATAAAGAGGGCTTTTTACGTTCGTATCGTTCGCTCACACAAACAGCCGGACGTGCTGCGCGAAATGTAAACGGAAAAGTAATCTTCTACGCCGATAAAATAACCGATAGCATGCGCAAAACGATGGACGAAACCACCCGCAGGCGCGAAAAGCAGTTAGCCTATAACGAAGCGAATGGTATTACCCCAACCCAAATTGTAAAGAACACCGTTTCGGCACTAGGTAACAAACGCAAGAATGCCGAAGCGTACTCTTTCGTAGAGCCTACACAAACCTACGCAGCAGATCCTATTGTACAGTTTATGACGAAGCCTCAGCTTCAAAAAAGCATTGACAAAACGCGTAAACAGATGTTCGAAGCCTCCAAGAAATTAGAATTTATGGAAGCAGCACAACTACGCGACGAACTGATTAAATTAGAAGATTTACTAAAAACTAAAGTATAAAATTAAAGATTTTATTTATCTTTGCAACACAAAGAGTTAGCTTCTTGAGAAGCGCTCTTTGTCCATGTTTTCAAACTCAAATTACAACTTAAACACAATGAGACACATTTTCAAAAGCATCTGTGCAGTAGCACTTGCAACGATGGTATCTTCGTGCAGCAATGCACCTAAGCCAAAAGCACATTACGACGTGATTCCTTTGCCTCAAGAGATCACAATGGGAAGTGAAGCCCCTTTCTTTTTAAACAACAATACAGCAATTAGCTATCCTGAAGGAAATGCAAAATTGCAGCGTACAGCTAATTTTCTTGCAAGCTATATCGAAAAAGCGACCGACAAGAAACTAGCTGTTACAACAGAAACCCCAAGCAGCAACGTTATTATTCTATCTTTAGATAAAAGCATTGAGCAGCCAGAAGGGTATAAACTAACAACTTCGAAACAAAATATCACGATCAACGGATCTACAGAAGCAGGTATCTTTTATGGTGTACAAACACTTCGTAAAGCAATCCCTGCAATGAGCAATGGAATGGATATTGAACTTCCAAGCGTTGAGGTGGTAGACTTTCCACGCTTCAAGTACCGTGGTGTGCATTTAGACGTGGGTCGCCACACATTCCCAGTAGACTCAATCAAGCAGTTTATTGATGTATTAGCATTGAGTAATATCAACACCTTCCACTGGCACTTAACTGAAGACCAAGGATGGCGTATTGAGATCAAGAAATACCCTCGCCTTGCCGAGATTAGTTCTAAACGTAAAGAGACTGTTATCGGACGCAATTCTGGCGAATACGATGGTAAGCCTTACCAAGGATACTTCACACAAGACGAAATTCGCGAAGTTGTAGCTTATGCTTCGGAGCGTTTCATTACAATTGTTCCAGAGATAGACCTTCCAGGACATATGCAAGCTGCATTGGCTGCCTACCCTGCATTTGGTTGTACAGGTGGACCATACGAAGTAGTAACCTCGTTTGGTGTATTCGACGAAGTGCTTTGTGCCGGAAACGAGCAATCACTTAAATTTGTCGAAGATGTTCTTACTGAAGTGATCGAACTATTCCCATCAAAATACATACACATCGGAGGAGATGAGTGCCCTAAAACACGTTGGGAGAAGTGCCCTAAGTGTCAAGCACGTATCAAAGCAGAAGGAATCAAAGCTGACGCTGAACACAGTGCTGAGCACCGTTTGCAGAGTTATGTAATTACACGTATGGAGAAATTCGTTAACTCGAAAGGACGTCAGATTATTGGTTGGGACGAAATTCTTGAAGGCGGATTAGCACCAAACGCAACCCTTATGGCATGGCGTGGTGTAGAATATGGCGCACAAGCAGCAAAGCTGAAGCACGATGTTATTATGACTCCAGGTTCGCACCTATACTTCGACCACTACCAATCTTTAGATAAAGAAGAGCCATTGGCTATTGGTGGTTATAGCAACATTGAGCGCGTATATAGCTACGAGCCTATTCCTGCTGGATTAACACCAGAGGAGGAGAAATTCATTATTGGTACACAAGCAAACCTTTGGACAGAATACATGCCAACCTACGCACAAGTAGAATACATGTTAATCCCACGTGTAGCTGCGTTGAGTGAAGTTCAATGGACAATGCCTGAGAAGAAGAACTACGAAGCATTTCTTCCACGCCTACTACGTATGATTAATCTATACGAACAAGAGGGCTTCAACTATGCTAAACACGTATTTGACGTGAAAGCAGTCTACACACCAAACCCTGCAACAGGTAGCCTAGACGTAACACTCTCTACATTAGGTACAGATGGTACAATCCATTACACACTTGATGGTAACGACCCAACAGCAGCATCTGAGGTATATACAAAACCAATCGAAATTGGTAAAGCGTGTATGCTTAAAGCAATCGTTGTGCGTCCAGCCGGAAACAGCCGTATATTAAACGAAAAAGTGGTGCTTAACAAAGCGAGCTTGAAGCCTATCACATTAAACAAAGCAGCCGACAAAGGGTACACCTTTAACGGTGCAGATGCGTTGATTGATGGATTGAACGGAAACGATAACTATAAAACAGGACGTTGGATCGGATTCCGTGCCAACGATCTAGATGTAACCATCGACTTTAAAGCAGCAACCGAATTCTCTAAAGTAGCTTTCGCTAACTTAGTGGTAAAAGGAGACTGGGTAATGGGTGCTACAAACGTAGCCGTATCTGTATCTGAAGATGGTAAAACATTCCGCGAAATAGCAACTAAAAAGATTGCTGAACAAGGAAAGAAAGATAAAGATGGTATCTTTAACCACGAAATTACGTTTGCCCCAATCAAAGCTCGCTACCTACAGGTAGTGATTAAAACAGGCGATCTTCCTGCATGGCATGGTGGAGCTGGCAATGCAGCTTACATGTTTGTAGACGAAATTCGTGTTGATTAATACAACAACATCAAGCATATTATAAGTCGAGCGGCTGGAGATTTAGTTCTTCAGCCGCTTTCTTTTTTTATCCCTATTAAGAACCTGTTTTATCATTTTGACATTTTGATAATTTAACTTCGCTGTATAAGCCTTATGTTGTTGGTTGTGAGGTGTAGTTTGCTATAATTCAGTAGAGCGAAGTTTAGCTTTTTCAGTTTGCTATTGTTGAGGGGGAATAAAGATGAATTTAGTTTCTTTAGCGACTGTTTTGTTTGCTTTGTGCTGTTAAAAATGCTTTTTCATCTCCATATTGAAACTCAAAGAGCACTACTGTTTTACTCTCTTCTAGCGCTTTTTGCCTATTTAATCCCACGTTTTGAACCTAATAATAGGGCTTTCATCAAAAATCCGTATACTTTTTCACCCAAAGGCAGGCACTTTTTCCCTCAAATCCGTATACTTTTTTACCAAAAGGTCTGCGGCTTCGACCAAAAAGTACTGCACTTTTTTTTTAAAAGTACTACTGCTTCGTAAAAAAAGGTGCATCGCTTTTTAAAATCGCATGCTATTGTGTGCTATTTAAGCATTTGTGTTGATAATTGAAATTAGTAAAATCTTTGAATTTGTGTTATAACGATCGTTATAGTGGCTATTTGATGTGTTTATGTCAACATGCAATTTTTCCAATGTGTAATTTGAAAGATTTTAGAACATGATCTATATGCTTGTTTTTCAGTGCAGCAGTCTCTTTTGTATATTTATAAAGTTTTATAGGATATTCATTTTAAAGGTGTTGGAAAGCTTCAATATAGAACCATTTAAGCGGAATAAAGAAAAAATACAATGCAAAAACGAAACATATTTCTTGTTTGCGTTGTTATATTAAGTAATTATTTGCATATTTGTTGAACACAATAAGGTTTACCTGCATACGATAGTCATGGATAAAACAACAGGCATTAAACAACACAAGCTCGGCTTGTCACTTAGCGGAGGAGGAGCCAAAGGTTTCGCTCACATAGGAGTGTTTAAGCTACTCGAAGAGTATGGCTTGAAGCCCAATATTATTGCAGGAACTAGCGCCGGAGCACTGATGGGTGTTTTGTTTGCCGATGGTTATTCGGCAGATGAGATTAAAGACCTTTTCACGGGTCGGGAGTTTTCTGAATTTGCACAGCTTCAACTTCCCAAGGCAGGGATATTTGATAGCGGAAGGTTTCGTCACTTTTTAAAACGACACCTACGTGCGCAAACGTTTGAAGAGCTAAAGACCCCCCTTGTTGTAGTAACCACAGATCTCGATAATGGTACAATACACGAGTTTAGAAGTGGTTCGCTAATTGATCCCATTATAGCCTCCTGTAGTATCCCCATTGTATTTAACCCAGTTAATATCAATGGCGTTCATTATGTAGATGGTGGATTGTTTAAAAATTTCCCCGTATCTACCATTCGAGACGAGTGCGAACGTGTCGTAGGCGTTAACGTAAGCCCACTGATACCCGTAAAGTATAAACAATCTATTATGAGTATTGCTGAGCGCTCTTATCATTATATGTTTAGAGCCAATACACTTGAAGACCGTGAGTTGTGCGATCTATTGATCGAAGCGGAAGAGTTCGGTATCTATAAAACGTTCGATATTGAGAACGTAGACCTGATCTCAAACACAGGATACAATGCAGCTAAAAGACGATTTGAAATACTGATTCAAGAAAATCAGCACGATCTTTTATTTAATAAATACTTAAGTTAAAAGTCCAAGAATTATGAATGAAAAACTAACAATCTATCAAGTATTTCCACGTTTGTTTGGAAATCAACGTACAAACCCCATTGAGAATGGAAGTTTGATACAAAACGGATGCGGTAAAATGGCAGACTTTACCGGCAAAGCGCTTAGAGAGATTAAAGAGCTAGGTATTAGCCATATTTGGTACACAGGCATCATCGAACATGCCACGGAGACTAACTATACCGAATTTGGTATTCAGCAAGACCACTCGCTCGTTGTAAAAGGAAAAGCCGGATCTCCCTATGCCATTAAAGACTATTACGACATAGATCCCGATCTAGCCAATCAGATCGACAACAGAATGCAAGAGTTTCAAGAGCTAGTGCAACGTACACACGATGAGAAGATGGGTGTAATAATTGATTTTGTGCCCAACCACGTAGCACGACAGTACCACTCTGATGTTAAACCCTCTTATGTACAAAACTTAGGCGATGGAGATAATACCTCCGAGTCGTTTGCTCCGACAAACAACTTCTACTACATCACACAGCAGCCATTTACACTTTATGGTGATGCACAGCAAGAAGATTATCCATATTCAGAGTTTCCGGCCAAAGCTACAGGTAACGATCAGTTCACGGCAAGCCCAACAACAAACGATTGGTACGAAACCGTGAAACTAAACTACGGTGTAGATTACCTGAACGGAAACCAAGAGCACTTTGACCCCATGCCCGATACATGGATTAAGATGCGAGACATCTTGTTGTTTTGGGCATCAAAAGGTGTAGACGGATTCCGCTGCGATATGGCAGAGATGGTACCCGTAGCTTTTTGGCATTGGGTAATTCAAGAGATCAAAGATAAATATCCAGCCGTAATTTTTATAGCCGAAGTGTACAATCCTGCGCAATACAGAAACTACATACACACAGGTGGATTTGATTACCTTTACGACAAGGTTGGTCTTTACGACACATTACGCGCTGTTACCTGCGGACAAACTGCAGCTTGTAACATTACGCACTGCTGCCACGCTGTATCCGATATCCAAGATCATATGCTTAACTTCCTCGAAAATCACGATGAGCAACGCATCGCATCCGACTTTTTTGCCGGAGATGGAGCAAAAGGAATTCCTGCAATGACGGTATTGAGTACCCTTAGCACCAATCCTGTGATGATCTATAGCGGTCAAGAGCTAGGCGAGCCTGCAATGGAGCACGAAGGATTCAGTGGCGTAGACGGGCGAACCACAATATTTGATTACTGGAGCATAGACAAATTGCGTAGATGGAACAATCAAGGCGACTTTGGAACAGCACAATTAACTACTGAAGAGGCTGAATTGAAACATTTCTACAAACAACTACTCAATATCTGTCGTACAGAGAAGTGTATTACAGCGGGTTCGTTGTTTGATTTGATGTATGCTAACGAAGCAAATCCGAAGTTTGACAACGGTAAGCAATTTGCATTCTTGCGTAATGCAGACCAAGAGTTACTACTTGTTGTAGCTAATTTTGACAGTCAAGCCGTAAACGTTGAGGTGAATATCCCATCTGAAGCGTTTGATTTTCTGAAAATTCCAGACAATAAGGTTGCCGTAGTCGAAAACCTAATAACAAACAAAAAGAGCGTTGGAACGCTTACGCCATTATCCCCCTACCAAGTATCAGTAGACGCTTATGGGGTGTTATTGTTGAAATTTACGTACGGCAAGATGTGAATAGTTTGAAATAAATCAACGAAGTAAGCCATTATTATTAATTGTTTTCGTACTTTTGTGGTCTATTTCAATCTATTCACTCAAAGATAAAATATTCGGAACGATGAGTTATCAAACTCCTTACTTAGTGTTTTCGGGTACCAAATCCCGGTATCTTGCTGAAAAAATATGCAAGAGTCTTGATTGTCCACTTGGACAAATGAACGTTCAACATTTTGCTGACGGCGAGTTCTCTGTCTCTTACGAAGAGTCTATTCGCGGTAGAGATGTGTTCTTGGTACAATCAACTTTTCCTAGCGCAGACAATTTAATGGAGCTTCTCCTTATGGTTGATGCAGCAAAGAGAGCTTCTGCACATTCTATTATTGCCGTAGTCCCTTACTTTGGTTGGGCACGTCAAGACAGAAAAGATAAGCCTCGCGTAGGTATTGGTGCAAAATTAATTGCAGACATGTTGGCAACTGCAGGTATTGATCGTTTAATTACGATGGATCTACACGCAGACCAGATTCAAGGTTTCTTTAATGTACCTGTGGATCACTTGTATGCATCGTCGGTATTCTTAGACTATATCAAGTCTGATTTACCAATCGATAACTTGATTATTGCAACGCCTGATGTAGGTGGAACAAAACGTGCTAGTAGCTACTCTAAATACTTAGGTGTTCCGATGGTTATTTGTCACAAATCTCGCCTTCGCGCCAATGAAGTAGCAGAAATGCGTATTATTGGAGATGTAAAAGGTGCAGATGTATTACTTATTGATGATATGGTTGATACAGCCGGAACTATCACAAAAGCAGCAGATTTGATGCTTGCGAATGGTGCTAAGTCTGTACGTGCTATTGTAAGTCACGCAGTAATGAGCGACCCTGCAACACAACGTGTAACGGAGTCTGACCTAACTGAAATGATCTTTACAGATAGTATTCCTTATAACAAAACTTGCGAAAAGGCACGTATCTTGTCTATCGCACCAATGTTTGCCGAAGCGATCCGTCGTGTATGCAATGCAGAGTCTATTAGTTCTCTTTATGTAATCTAATTGATTATATTAAAGCGATCTTTATATATACAAAAGAGGTGTGAGAAATTTATTTCTCACACCTCTTTTGTGTTTTTTATGCAGAGAAAAATTTATGCTAGAATAATTCCATTATATACTTCACAATCGGAATCATAATCGCCGTAATAATGCCCATCAATCCAATAGCCAATCCACTTAGTGCTCCTTCGATAGCTCCGATTTGCAAAGCCACCGAAGTGCCTATACCGTGACTTGATGCGCCAAGGGCTAATCCTTTAGCGATGCGGCTCTCTATTCCAAGTGTTTTCATTACAAAAGGACCTACCACGCTGCCAAAAAGACCCACTAACACAACAACGATTGCAGTTAATGAGGGGATTCCGCCTGTATTGCGCGATATATCCATCGCAATAGGTGTTGTTACTGATTTGGGTTGGAGGGTAGCGATAAGCGTAGCATCTGCCCCCATCCATGTGCCAATAAATGCAACACTCAATATGCCGACTACAGAGCCTACAAATATTGCTGTAAGTATCGAAACTACATTTCCTTTAATATACTGCATCTGTTGGTATAATACGTATCCTAATGCTACAACCGAAGGTCCTAGTAGGAAATGGATAAACCGAGTTCCCTCTCTGAATGTGGGATAGTCTACCTCTAAAAGTTTAAGCACTGCAATGATAAGGGCTATAGATGTAATAAGCGGGTGCAGGATTCCGATCTTTGTTTTCTTGTATAATGCTACTGCCAATACGTAGCTTCCTGTAGCTAAGAGTAGGGCGAAAAGTTCTGTTTCTACTAATTTATTCATCTGGTGTTACCTCCTTTTGTTCCATTTTTTGTTGTACCCATCCTACAGTTGCTAGTACCATTAATGTACTAACGGATGCTACTGTTACGATGATAGTCCAATAACGTGAGATGAAATCCATCGAATCCATTAATCCCACCGCAGCAGGAAGGAAGAAAAATCCCATATTATCTGTCAATGCCTTAGATACACGCTCTACTTTGATTGGTTTTACCCACTTGAATACCAATGAAACAAATAGGAGCATCATTCCAATTACACTTCCAGGTATAAATCCATTGATGAAATAACTGACCAGCTCTCCAATAAAGTAAAAGAACAAGACGAAAAAAACTTCTTTAATCATGATTGATATAACTTCGACTATTTTACTTTAAACGATTTACAGAACCAGACCACGAGCAACCCAAACAGTAAATCGTGTCGGTATTAAAGCCCTCTAGCGTTTCGTTTTCTTTAGCTGGGATGATTGATTTATCAGATAATACAAAGATTAAACGAATCTCGTTAAGATCATTTTTGAGGTATAGATTTGAAATACCACACTGTATGCAACGCTTCTTTCTCATGCTTTTATTTATTTTAATTCAGTCTGCAAAGGTAGGGATTATCTAAACATATTCTTTAAGTGCGGTAGCTTAATGATTAAAATGCATCTAATTTAACACAAGTATCTAATGTATAATAGGATATGCGAATTTTGAATTTGATATAATATAGTAAAAACCTACACAATTTAAGGTGTGTTATTCAAGAAAATAGCTTAACTTTGTGCATATTATTAATAATGTATTATGATGTTTTCTACACTGACTGCTATTTCGCCTGTTGATGGGCGCTATAGAGGTAAGACAGAGGTATTTGCTGCTTACTTCTCTGAATTTGCACTTATTAAATATAGAGTGCAAGTTGAAATTGAGTATTTCATAACGCTTTCATCTGTTATTCCTCAGCTTCATGGCTTGGATGCAGACGCAATGAAAGAGTCTTTACGTGACGTTTATCGTGCGTTTTCTGTCGAAGATGCTGCACGCATAAAAGAGATCGAGGCGGTAACAAACCACGATGTAAAGGCAGTAGAGTACTTTATCAAAGAAAAATTCGACCTTTTAGGTCTTGAATCTTATAAAGAATTTATTCATTTCGGACTTACGTCTCAAGATATCAACAATACATCTGTGCCTCTTTCGATGAAAGATGCATTAGAAGAGGTATATTACCCATCATTAGATAAGGTAATTACACTATTGAAGAAGTATGCAGACGAATGGACAGCTATTCCAATGCTTGCTAAAACGCACGGACAGCCAGCATCTCCTACACGTTTAGGGAAAGAGATTATGGTATTCGTTTACCGTTTAGAGCAACAATTGGGGCAATTGAAACAAATTCCTATCTCAGCCAAATTTGGTGGAGCAACGGGTAACTTCAATGCACACCATGTAGCATATCCAACACAAGATTGGAAAGCATTTGGTAACCATTTTGTAAATGAAGTTTTAGGTTTGAGCCGCGAAGAGTGGACTACGCAGATCTCTAACTACGATAACATGGCATCTATCTTTGACGCAATGAAACGTATTAACACAATCTTGATTGACTTGAACAGAGATTTCTGGCAATACATCTCGATGGAATACTTCAAGCAGAAGATTAAAGCAGGCGAAGTAGGTTCTTCGGCAATGCCTCACAAGGTAAACCCAATCGATTTTGAGAATGCAGAAGGAAATTTAGGTATGGCAAATGCTATCCTTGAACACCTAGCAATAAAACTTCCTATCTCACGCTTACAAAGAGATTTAACAGACTCTACAGTATTGCGTAATGTAGGCGTTCCGATGGCTCATATCGAAATTGCATTCCAAAGCTTAACAAAAGGACTCGGAAAATTGTTATTAAACGAACACATATTGTTCAGAGATTTGGATAATTGTTGGGCAGTAGTAGCTGAAGGAATTCAAACTATTCTACGCCGCGAAGGATATCCAAAACCTTACGAAGCATTGAAAGAGTTGACACGTACCAATAGCGGTATCACTGAAGATTCGATCCGTGATTTTATCGATACACTTAATGTGAGCGATGCTGTTAAAGCCGAATTAAAGGCGGTAACACCTCACAACTATACAGGAATTTAATTATTTATATATAACGTGACCGTGAGGTTGCTATTTACTAATTTTCATTTAATTATTATCAAATGAACGCAGAAGACAGAGAAGAATCTCGTCCAAGAAAAGTTATCCCAAGTGTAAGACGCGAAGGCGGAGAACAACAGGGTGAGAGACAGCCTTATAATCAGAATTACAACAGACCTGAGAGAGGTAACTATGAAAGAAAACCTTACAACAACACGGACAGAAATGACCGTGGAGGAGATAGAAGTTATGGTGGTGGAAGACCTTCGTACGGAGACAATAGACCTTCATACGGAAACAACCGTCCATCATTCGGAAATAGAGAAGAAGGTAATAGATCTTCATCTTACAACAATGAAGGATCTGTAAGCCGTCCTGCAAGACCAAGCTTTAACAATGGTGGCGGAGAGTCAAGAGAGCGTAACTTTAATAGTTACAACAACTCAGGCAACGACCGTCCGGCATACGGAAATAGAGAAGGTGGATCAAGTCGTCCATCATTTAACAATAACCGTCCATCTTTTGGAAACAGAGAGGGTGGAAGCAGCCGTCCATCGTTTAATAATGGTGGCAACTCTTATGGTGGTGGTAATAGCTATGGTGAAGGTAATTCGTCATACAATAGACCAGCACGTCCATTCACATCTTCGCAAGCAGGTGGTGATGGCGAAAAGAAAAGAAGACCTCGTGTAGGAGACACTCGCGTAAATAATTACGATGAGAACAGTCGCCCAAGTCGTCCGTCATTTGATAGCAGAGATGGTGGTAATAACCGTCCGAGTCGTCCTTCGTTTGGAAATGATCGTCCAAGTCGCCCTTCATTTGGTGGTGGAAACAGTCGTCCAAGTTCATATGGCGATAACAACAGAGGTGGTGGTTATAATAATAATAATAATAGCCGTGGTGGATTTAGCAACGAGAGTCGCAAACCAGTCCGTCGCAGCGACGATTACAACCCGAATGCAAAATACAGTCTTCAGAAACAGTTGAAGTACAAAGAGGTATTAGCAGATCCAAACGAGCCAATTCGTTTAAATAAATACTTAGCGAATGCAGGTGTTTGTTCACGTCGTGAGGCTGACGAATTGATCCAAAATGGTTTTGTAACTGTAAATGGTGAGTTAGTTACAGAATTAGGAACTAAGATCACACGCCAAGATAATGTTGTCTACAAGGAGAAAGAAGTTCAAATTGAAGGTAAGATTTATATGGTACTTAACAAACCTAAGAACTGTGTAACAACATCGGACGATCCACAAGAGCGTCTTACTGTTATGGACTTAGTGAAGAGTGCTTGTCAAGAGCGTATCTACCCAGTAGGTCGTTTAGACAGAAATACAACAGGTGTACTACTTCTTACTAATGATGGCGATTTAGCTTCAAAGCTAACACACCCTTCATTCAAGAAGAAAAAGATCTACCACGTTTGGTTGGACAAGAACGTAACTATGGAAGATATGGCTAAGATTGCAGACGGTATCGAGCTTGAAGATGGAGAGATTCATGCAGATGCGATCAGTTATGCAAGCGAAGACGATAAATCTCAAGTAGGTATCGAAATCCACTCAGGTCGTAACCGTATTGTGCGTCGTATATTCGAAGCATTGGGTTATCACGTAATGAAACTAGACCGTGTGTACTTTGCAGGATTAACTAAAAAGAATTTACCACGCGGTAAATGGCGTTACTTAAACGAAAAAGAGGTAAATGCGCTTCGTATGGGAGCCTTTGAATAACATTATAAAAGAAAAATACTAACAATGGAAACAATAAGCAGAACTAAAATTGTAGATGTAGTCAAGAGCGAAGCTTTTGGTACGCAGGTGAATGTGAAAGGATGGGTGCGCACACGTAGAGGTAGCAAACTTGTTAATTTTATCGCATTGAATGATGGATCTACAATTAATAATGTTCAAGTAGTTGTAGATGTTGAGAAGTTTGGCGAAGCGTACTTGAAGCCAATCACTACTGGAGCTTGTATCAATGTAAATGGTACATTAGTTGCCTCACAAGGCAAAGGACAGAGTGCTGAGATTCAAGCTACGGAGATCCAAATATACGGTACAGCAGATCCTGACACGTATCCTTTACAAAAGAAAGGACACTCGTTGGAGTTCTTGCGCGAAATTGCACACCTTCGTCCGCGTACGAATACGTTTGGTGCAATCTTCCGTATCCGTCACAACATGGCAATTGCCATTCACAAATTCTTTCACGAGAAAGGATTCTTTTACTTTCACACACCAATCATCACTGGTTCGGATTGTGAGGGTGCTGGACAAATGTTCCAAGTAACGACAAAGAATCTTTACGACTTGAAGAAGGATGAGAATGGATCTATTGATTATAGCGATGATTTCTTCGGAAAAGCAACCAGCCTAACGGTTTCGGGACAGCTCGAAGGAGAATTAGCTGCCATGTCAATGGGTGCTATCTATACATTTGGACCTACATTCCGTGCAGAGAACTCAAACACACCTCGCCACTTGGCTGAGTTTTGGATGATCGAACCTGAAGTAGCTTTCAACGAAATTGCTGAAAATATGCAATTAGCTGAAGACTTTATCAAGTTTTGTATTCAATGGGCGTTAGACAACTGTATGGAGGATATCCAATTCTTGAACAATATGTTCGACAAAGAGTTGATTGAGCGTCTTCACTCAGTGATGGAGAAGGATTTTATCCGTCTTGCATACACCGAAGGAGTAGCTATCTTAGAAAAGGCTGTTGCTGATGGTCATAAGTTTGAATACCCTGTTTATTGGGGAGCAGATTTATCTTCGGAGCACGAGCGTTATTTAGTAGAAGATCACTTTAAGTGTCCTGTTATCTTAACAGACTATCCAAAAGAGATCAAATCATTCTACATGAAGCAAAATGAAGATGGCAAGACTGTTCGCGCCATGGACGTATTGTTCCCTAAGATTGGTGAAATCATTGGTGGTTCACAACGTGAAGAGGATTACGAAAAACTATCTACACGCGCCAAAGAGATGGGTGTACCTGAAAAAGATATCTGGTGGTATATGGATACCCGTCGTTTCGGTACAGCACCTCACTCAGGATTCGGTCTTGGATTTGAGCGTTTGTTACTTTTCGTAACAGGTATGACTAACATCCGTGACGTTATTCCTTTCCCACGTACGCCTAAATCAGCAGATTTTTGATTACAGAATCAAGCTGTTTATAGATAAATAAAAAGGTTGTGATTGCTCTATCTAGGGCAGTTACAACCTTTTTTAGTATATGGAGGGTGATGATACAATAAAAGCCTAAATTAGAACTGTTTTAGTGTTCTAATTTAGGCTTTCAGTATAATATGTTAGCGTGATATATTAACGCTTAATCGTTGTTACGTATAAGCGCAGGCGTTTGTCCTTCGTCAAGCAAAAAAGTTTCAATATGTCGCTTCTTTTTATCTTCTAATATCTCATTGATAGCAATTAAGATACCTGTTTCTTCTACATCACCAAACTCTTCATTGATTGCAGTACCAAACATACGCATATTTGGCGATAAGCTCATATACGCATTAACCAATGGAGGGATATTAATACCCAATTTACGCACTTCGGTATTTAATATCTTGTAATTCTCTTTAAATGTTTCTTGAGAAAATAATTGGTTCATCTCATCTTCGTTTGTATTTGTAACAAGCGGGTGAATCGGTGTAACTAAGTTCTCAATATCTGGAAAGTGCATTTTAAGAAAATGCAAAATCATATTTCTAGCGTTAGCATCGTATGTATTATACATGGTAACTTTTCCGTAGAAATAGTTTAAATTAGGGTCTACCACAGAGAGTGCACCTAAACCATCCCACAAGTTATCAAGAATATATATTCCCTTAGAGTTTAATCGTGTTGATTGATACTCTAGTGTTACAAATGAGCGACCTAGCTCTACTGTAGTTGGTAGATAATCGCGAATGAAGTCTTCAGAGAAGTTGAATAGATGCGATGTGGCTAAAATAGGTTTTTTATTTTCGTCAAATTGCACATCACTTCCACATAGAAAACGGTAACCCCCTAAAATTTGCTCATCATCAGGGCTCCATACGATAAGTTGTCTGTATGCATTATCCATGGTGTCAAAGGAATCGATATCCACAGGCATGCCAGTGCCTCCTCCATAATAACGGAATGCAATTTCCCTTAAACGCCCAATTTCTAGCATGGTGTTAGGCGAGTCGTGGTGAGTAATGATGTAAATCTCATTATTCGCTTTATTTGTTTTCCTTAAAAGCTTCTCTTTGGTCAGTTCGGATTTGATAATTTCACGACTGATAGGGTTAATAACGTCTTGCATATTGTTTGTTTATTTTTTTACTAGATTGTAAGCCACCTCTTTCACCCATGTTGCCCATGCTGCTGCAGATTGGCTTTTGTTGAATGTTTCCCAAGATATTGGTTTGCCAAAATGAATGGTGAAGGTACGCGACTTATTTGTGAATATTTCATCAGGAAGGTATATCATTTCGTAATTCATTTTGAATCCGAGCTTTTTTCTTATACGAGCAAATCGGTAAAAGAAAGCAGAATTTTCGCCTTCAAAAAAGACTGGTACGATGTCTCGTTGGTACTCAATTGATTTTTGAATAAAGTTTTTCTTCCATTCAGAATCGTTTAAGATGCCATTATTCTTTCTTGAACACATTCCAGCAGGAAATGTGATGATCTGATTGTCTGATAGATAAGCCTCATGCATGATAAGTGCATTTTTTCTTCCTTGTACGCCGTGTTTATTGATTGGAATAAAAATATCTTTTAGGTTTGGGAGATAAAGCAGTAAATCGTTTACTGGGTATTTAATTTTCCCCTGATATTTTTCGCCTATAACCGCAGACAGGCAGATGCCATCTAATCCTCCCAATGGATGATTCGATACAAATGTGTATCTTCCAGTGGTTGGGATGTTTTCCTCTCCTACTATTTTTAGCGTAAGCTTAAAATAGTCGAGCAGTTCGATCATAAAGTCGACACCTTGCTTATCGTGATAGCGAGTCAGTATATCGTTGATCTCATCTTGATGCACTGTTCGTATCAAATAATTTAATGCAAAACGAGGAATCTTGTTTGCAATAGCAGGCGCTCTTTGTTCAAGAACGCTTTTGATGTCTAATTGTATCCTATTATTTTCTTCCATTAATATAACATTGTGCATTGTAATCTACAAAGATATGGTTAATAATTCGATATTAATCCTCTTTAGTTTGCTTTTTCGCTCCAAGAAGCTATAATTTATTGGCTTGTTGAAAACTTTTTATTAATTAATTTATTAATTATTGTGTGGGCACTATGGAAATAGCTACTTTTACAATCAATAAGCTACTTAGTCTGATTTTTAAGTGCTTGATAAAATTTATACGTTAAAAAAATGGAAGATAAAGAGATTTGTTATCATGTTCCTGTTATGTTAAATGAGTGCATGGAAGGGTTATCTATTCTCCCAAACGGTACTTATGTAGATGTTACTTTTGGTGGAGGTGGGCACTCTAGAGAGATTTTAAATCGCTTAGGGGCTGACGGACATTTATATAGTTTTGATCAAGATGCTGATGCCGAGAAAAATATAATAGGAGATACTCGCTTTACTTTTGTAAGAAGTAACTTTCGGTATCTGAAAAACTTTATGCAATACCATAAAGTGGATGGAGTGGATGGCTTGTTAGCCGATTTAGGTGTTTCGTCTCATCATTTTGATGATAAAGATAGAGGTTTTTCGTTTCGTTTCGAAGGTGCGCTCGATATGCGCATGAATACACGTTCGGGAAAAACAGCTGCCGATATTATAAATACGTATTCGGAATCGGATTTGGCAGATGTGCTTTACTTATATGGGGAGTTGAAAAATGCTCGAAAATTAGCTTCAGTACTTGTAAGAGCAAGAGCTACGAAGCCATTAGAGACGATAACAGATTTGTTAGAGTTGATAAAGCCTTATACAACAAGAGAGAAAGAGAAGAAATTTTTAGCGCAAGTGTTTCAAGCGTTGCGTATCGAAGTGAATGACGAAATGAAAGCGCTCAAAGAGATGCTATTGCAAGCATTGGCAGTTTTGAAGCCAAATGGAAGAATCGTTGTAATGACGTATCACTCGTTGGAAGATCGTTTGGTAAAGAATTTCTTTAAAACAGGTAATTTTGAAGGAAAGGCAACGCAAGATTTCTATGGAAACTTTCAAACGCCATTTGCGTTGATCAACAATAAGATTATTATCCCTTCGGACGAAGAGGTCGGTTTGAATCCGCGTTCAAGAAGTGCGAAATTAAGAATTGCAGCTAAATTGTAAATCGATGTTTAATTATTGAGAAAAGAAATTGTATGCATTCAACTAAAAAAGAGAAGAAAATATCGATCCTTTACATCATTGGTGGAGGAATATTAAAAGAAGATTTTATTTTAAAGCATACCCGTATGCTGGCTTTGATTGTGGTGCTGCTTTTCTTTTTTATTGGAAATCGCTATGCGTGTATGCAGAAGTTAAAACAGATTGATAAGCTTCAACAACAACTACGCGATGTGCGTTTTGAAGCGCTTTCGATCTCTGCTGAATTAACAGGAAATAGCAGACAGTCACAAATAGAAATTTTGCTACAAGAAAATGGTATGGAATTGGAAGGCGCTAAGGCGCCTCCGTTTGAACTTTACGAATAAAGATGATGAATGATTTAAAGAGTACGAAAGGAAATAAGGCTATGCGCAACTATATGTTTATAGTAGCTGCGCTGGGTATTGTTGTATTGGGTATTCTTTGGAGTATTTTTAATACAGCATTTATAGAAAAAGATTTTTGGATGGCGATTGCTGAAAAGCAACAGCGCCCCAACCGACAGGTATTAGCAAGAAGAGGTAATATATACTCCTCCGATGGTAAGCTGATGGCTACAAGTGCGCCAAAGTTTTATCTGTACATGGATTTTAAAGCCAACGGATTCAAATATCAACTGTTTAAAGACAATCTAGATTCGCTTTCGTTAATGCTTTCTCAGAAGTTGAAAGATAGATCTCCAGCTGGATATAAGGCTCACTTACTAAAAGGATACAAGTCTAAAAGCAGGCAGTTTACATTATATAAAAACAAAGTTTCTTATTCTGATTATAAATCAATTAAGCGGTTTCCTTTTTTGAAATATCACTCTTATAAGAGTGGATTTTATGTTAAAGAGATGGTGCAGCGCCAGCGCCCATTTAATTCGTTGGCTGCACGAACCATTGGTGATATTTATGGAGAAATAGAGTCTAGTGGAGATTCTCGTGGAAAAAATGGTTTAGAGCTTCAATATGATTCGCTACTGCGCGGAGTGTCGGGAGTGAATTCTGTGCAGCGTGTGGGTACAGGATGGACCAATGTAGTCGAAGTAGAGCCGATTGATGGTATGGATATTATAACAACCATCGACATAAAGCTGCAAGATATTACAGAGAAGGCTTTGGTTGATAAACTTAAAGAGATTGATGCCGAATCTGGAACAGCAGTGCTTATGGAAGTCAAGACGGGAGAGATAAAAGCAATATCAAATATGGGTCGGTTGAATGCTGGAGTTTATGCTGAAACAAAGAATTTTGCTGTAGCAGATGAAATAGAGCCAGGATCGACCTTTAAAATCGCCTCTATGATGGTTGCTTTAGATGATGGAATTGTGCTTCCAACCGATACAATAGATGTAGGAAATGGTATCTATATGTACAAAGGGGCGCGCATGACCGACCATAATGCAAACAAAGGTGGTTATCACCGCATAAGTGCAGCACAGTCAATTTGGTACTCTTCAAATATAGGCATTGCTAAAGTCATTCTTAAAGGCTATGAACACAATCCTGGTAAATTTGTTGATGGACTTTATCGAATTGGTTTGAACGAACGATTGGATTTAGAAATACCAGGGTCGGGTCGGGCAAAGATTAGGCATCCAAAGGATTCATTGGTTCGCTGGTCTAAAACAGCACTTCCGTGGATGTCTTTTGGATACGAAACACAAATCCCACCTATTTATACGCTTACGTTTTTTAATGCAATAGCAAATGATGGGAAAATGGTTCATCCTATATTTACGAAAGAGATACAAAATGAAGGAGAGGTTATCCAGAAATTTTCAACAAAGGTGATAAGGTCTTCGATTTGTAAAAGTAAAACATTAGAGATTATTCACGAAATGTTAGTCGGTGTTGTAGAACAAGGTACAGGTAAGGCTGTTCACTCAGATGTTGTTCGTATTGCAGGTAAAACGGGCACAGCACAAATTTCACAAGGTCGTAAGGGATATACTGCAGGGGGCAAAAGTCATCAAGTAACATTCTGTGGATATTTTCCAGCAGATAAACCAAAGTACTCCTGTATTGTAGTTGTGAGAAAGCCTCGCAGAGGATATCCTTCTGGAGGTGGTATGTCTGGTGTTGTATTTAAAAATATAGCAGAAAAAGTATATTCAAATAACTTAACCATTGATTTATCCGATATGGAACAAGACTCTTTAGCACAAATGGTGCCTCACGCTAAGGGAGGGGATTGGTCGTCGCTAGAGTATGTTTTAGATGAATTGGATGTTGATTATGATGATGATAGTATTGAAACAAGTTGGGTGCTTCCTAAATATACAGTAGATGCGAATAATTTAGGACTTAAGGATATTAAAGTAATAGAGGGTCTTGTTCCAAATTCAAGAGGTTTAGGGGCTAAAGATGCTGTTTACTTGATGGAAAAGGCTGGATTAAGAGTTCATCTAACTGGTGTAGGAAAGGTAGTTTCTCAAAGTTTACCTGTTGGCCGTAGGGTCGTGCCAGGGCATACTGTTTCGTTAGTACTTAGATAAAAAAGGAGGAATGTATATGAAATTAAAGGAATTATTAAAATCGGTAACGATTTGTGAAATAATAGGAGATGAGCATGTTGAAGTTAAAGGCATACAGGCTGACTCGCGCAAAATTACTGCAGGATTTTTATTTGTAGCAGTCAATGGATCGGCTACAAACGGACACGACTATATAACAAAGGCGATTGCATTAGGTGCATCGGTTGTTGTTTGCGAACAGCTTCCTGAAATTATAGATGATGCGTGCGTGTTTGTTAAAGTATCTGATTCAGCAGAAGCTTTAGGTTGTATTGCTTCACAATGGAGTGGTTGTCCTTCCGAAAAATTAATATTAGTCGGTGTAACAGGTACTAATGGGAAAACAACTATTGCAACCTTGTTGTATGATATGTTTCGTAAAATGGGGCATAAAGTCGGTCTTTTGTCGACCGTATGTAACTATATTGACGAACAACCCATCCCAGCAACACATACAACGCCAGACCCAATTGAATTGAACGATCTTTTGTCAAAGATGGTGCAGGGTGGTTGTGAGTATGCATTTATGGAGGTGAGTTCTCATGCTATAGATCAAAAAAGAATCGCTGGATTGTCTTTTGATGGAGGGATTTTCACGAATCTAACACGTGATCACCTAGACTATCATAAAACAGTTGAAGCTTATTTAAAAGCAAAAAAGGCTTTCTTTGATCAGTTGCCATCAACAGCATTTGCATTAACGAATGCCGATGATAAGGTTGGTCAAGTGATGCTTCAAAATTCGGCAGCCCGAAAATACACCTATTCATTGCGAACATTGGCTGATTTTAAAGCTAAAATATTAGAATCGCATTTGGATGGAACCGAATTGGTGATAAATGGACGTGAATTAATGGTTCATTTTGTTGGGAAATTCAATGTCTATAACCTACTTGCTGTATATGGTGCAGCTATAAGTTTAGGGAAAGATCCGGAAACGTGTTTGATCATTCTAAGTGATTTACATTCGGTGTCAGGTCGTTTTGAAACAATAGCATCACCACTAGGGTACACAGCTATTGTTGATTATGCGCATACGCCTGATGCCATTACAAATGTACTCAATGGAATAAAAGAGGTTATTTGTTCTACAGGAAAAATAATCACTGTAGTTGGTGCTGGTGGAAATAGAGACAAAGGAAAACGTCCATTAATGGCAAAAGAGGCTGCAAAGTTAAGTGATCAGGTGATTTTAACTGCTGATAATCCACGATTTGAAGATCCAGCGTTGATTATTGAAGATATGGTAGCTGGTTTAACTAAAGACGATTTGCAACGTACACTTTGCATCACAGATCGCTCTCAAGCAATTAAAACAGCTACGATGCTTGCTGTTCCGGGCGATGTTATTTTAGTAGCAGGCAAGGGACACGAAGATTATCAAGATATTCAGGGAGTGAAGATTCATTTTGATGACAGAGAAAAATTAAGAGAATTATTTGTTTTACAACAAAAATAAGAAGGGAACGCAATGTTATATTATCTATTTAGTTATTTAGATCAGTTAGATTTTCCAGGAGCTGGTATGTTTAGATACATTTCAGTGAGATCATCTTTGGCATTGATCGTTTCCTTATTGATTTCGACCGTTATTGGAAGGCGTATTATAGATAAATTACAATACTTTCAGATTGGAGAAACGGTTCGGAATTTAGGTCTTGAAGGCCAAATGAGTAAGAAAGGAACACCAACTATGGGAGGTGTTATTATTTTAATATCGATCATTATTCCATCATTGTTGTTTGCAAAGTTAGATAATATTTATCTGTTATTAATGCTTTTCACAACGGTTTGGCTTGGAGCGTTAGGTTTTATAGATGATTATATCAAAGTATTTAAAAAGGATAAAGATGGATTAAAAGGTAAATTCAAAATTATAGCCCAAATAGGATTGGGCTTGATTGTTGGTGTCACCCTTTATTTAAGTCCAGATGTTGTGATTCGAGAAAATCTAGAAGTAAATAATAACAATGTAATTGAAGATGTGCGTTATCCGACAGAAGAGGTGAAATCGACAAAAACAACGATTCCTTTTCTAAAGAATAATAATTTTGATTATGCGCAGCTTGTCTCATGGACAGGGGATTACAAAGAGGAAGCAGCTTGGCTACTATTTGTGATAATGACTATATTTGTAGTAACAGCAGTGTCTAATGGAGCCAATTTAACCGATGGGCTTGATGGATTAGCTGCGGGAAGTTCTGCAATTATTGGTGTTTCGCTTGGGATATTGGCATATATGTCCTCCCACGTTCAATTCGCTTCGTTTTTGAATATAATGTTTATACCTCATGCCGAAGAGTTGGTTATATTTGCAGCAGCATTTATTGGCGCAACAGTAGGGTTTTTGTGGTACAATTCATATCCAGCACAAGTCTTTATGGGAGATACAGGCAGTTTGATGCTTGGTGGAGTAATTGCTGTATTTGCTATTATTATCCGCAAAGAGTTATTAATCCCTATGTTGTGTGGTATCTTTTTAGTAGAGAGTTTATCTGTTATGATGCAGGTTGCTTACTTTAAGATAACAAAAAAGAAATATGGTGCTGGTAAGCGAATCTTTAAAATGACACCTTTACATCATCATTTTCAAAAGGCAGGAAATTCAGGGATACAGGCTTTAATTCAGAAACCATATATGGTTGTTCCTGAATCAAAAATAGTAGTTCGTTTTTGGTTGATAGGAATCGTTTTGGCTGTATTGACAATCGTAACATTAAAAATGCGTTAACTATGGATGCTACAAATATTCAAAAAAAGATAGTTATACTAGGTGCTGGAGAGAGTGGTACTGGTGCCGCTATATTGGCTAAGTTAAAAGGATTTATTGTTTTGGTTTCAGATAAATCTGAAATCAAACCAGCGTATAAAGCGTTGTTGAATACATATAATATAACGTGGGAAGAGGGTACGCATACAGAGGAGTCTATATTGGATGCTACAGAGATTATTAAAAGTCCAGGCATACCAGACAAAGCACCTATAATAAAGAAAATAATAGCGAAAGAGATCCCAATTCTTTCTGAAATAGAATTTGCCGGGAGATATACGCAAGCTAAAATGGTATGTATTACAGGTAGCAATGGGAAAACAACCACTACCATGTTGACCTATCATATATTAAAAGAAGCAGGTTTAGATGTTGGATTAGCAGGAAATGTAGGTCATAGTTTGGCATTACAAGTAGCAATAGATCCACATGATTATTATGTAATTGAATTGAGTAGTTTTCAATTGGATAATATGTATAAATTCAAAGCAGACATTGCTATACTGTTGAATGTAACGCCAGATCACTTGGATCGATATAATTATGAAATGCAAAATTATATTGATGCAAAATTCCGAATTTTACAAAATCAAACAGAACAAGATGCTTTTATCTATTGGAACGACGATCCGATTATAAAAAAAGAGTTGTCAAAATATACACCTGCTGCCTCATGTTTTCCTTTTAGCCTTCACAAAGATGAAGAGACTAAAGGCTATGTGGAGGATGGCGAGTTAGTTTTTAAAACCCCACAAGGTGAATTTGTTATGGAGCAAGATTTACTAGCTTTGTTGGGAACACACAATGTGTATAACTCGTTAGCATCAGGTATTTCAGCAAAGTTATTAGATATTCATAATGACCAAATAAGAGCTTCGCTAAGTGATTTCTTAGGTGTAGAACATCGGCTAGAGAAAGTTGCACGTGTGCGTGGAGTTGATTATATCAACGATTCTAAAGCCACCAATGTAAACGCTTGCTGGTATGCACTACAAAGTGTTCGTACTGATCTCACACTTATTTTAGGTGGAACAGATAAAGGAAACGACTATATAGAGATAGAGGCTTTAGTGAAAGAAAAGGTTAAGTGTTTGATCTTTTTAGGCGTAGACAACACGAAGCTTCATGCTTTTTTTGATGGAGCGGTTGCTTGTATTAAAGATGCGAACTCGATGGAGGAGGCTGTTGATATTGCCTACCGAAATACAACTAAAGGACAGACCGTATTACTTTCACCTTGTTGTGCAAGTTTTGATCTGTTTACAAGCTACGAGGATCGAGGCAATCAATTTAAAACAGCTGTTCGTAATCTTTAAATATATATACACATGGATTTAGCAAATAAATTATTTAAAGGAGACAGAGTTATTTGGATTATATACATGTTTTTGTGTCTAATCTCTGTTGTTGAAGTTTTTAGTGCAACAAGTATGTTAGCTTATAAGCATGCCAATCACTGGAGTCCGATTATGCGTCACACCATGTTTTTATTGGCAGGAACAGTTGTAGCACTTATTATACATAATTTACCTGTTAAATACCTCAAAGCAGGTGTGGTGTTCTTTCCTATTTCGATAGTGATGCTTGCTCTAACGCTGGTATTGGGAGCAGAGGTTAATGATACGCAGCGCTGGTTATCTATAGCAGGTGTGCCATTTCAGCCATCTGAATTAGCCAAGTTGGGCTGCTTGATCTTTATTTCACTGACACTCAGTTCGCTAAAAAAGTATTCGGAAAAACAGATGTTTCGCATTATTGTGGTAGGTGTTGTGGCTACCTGTGCTTTAATATTTACCGAAAACCTTTCTACAGCAGCATTGTTGTTTACAGTCTCATATTTGATGATGTTTATAGGAGATATTTCATTTAAAAGATTGATCTCTTTAGCAGGAGTAATTGGGATACTTATAGCACTGTTTTTTAGTATACTCTATTTTACACCTGCCAGTGCAATGGATAAAATGCCCAAACGATTGGGTACATGGCAAAATAGAATTACAAATTTTTCTTCTGAAGAAAATGTGCTAGATATTAATACCTACAGAATAAATGATGAAAACTATCAAGTTTCACATGCAAAAATAGCAATAGCAAGAGGCGGTGTTTTTGGTAAAATGCCAGGGCATGGACAGCAACGTGATTTTTTACCACAAGCATATTCCGATTTTATTTATGCTATAGTTATCGAAGAGATGGGTTTAGTGGGTGGTTTGTTCGTTTTATTGCTGTATATTATGCTGTTGTTCAGAGTTGGTGTAATTGCACGCAAATGTAATAGTCTATTTCCGAAGTATTTAATTTTAGGATGTGGATTGCTTTTAGTGATTCAAGCATTGATTAATATTGCCGTAGCAGTAAGTTTATTTCCTGTAACGGGTCAGCCATTACCTCTTATGAGTCGTGGTGGTACATCAACAGTACTTACATGTGTCTATTTTGGAATAATATTAAGTATTAGTCGTTTTACTGCACACATGGGTGACGAAGATCAACCTGTTGAGCCAGTAGAACCATTAGTAGCAGACGAATTGATAAATAATAATTTGAACGAATCAACTTATGCTATCGAATAGCACTAAATAGAGAAGAGATGAAAAAATATCGTATAATAATAAGTGGAGGTGGAACTGGAGGTCATATATTTCCAGCCATATCTATTGCCAACAAGCTAAAACAACGTAATCCATCGGTGGAGATCCTTTTTGTAGGAGCCGAGAACCGAATGGAAATGGAAAAGGTGCCAGCAGCAGGGTATAAAATTGTTGGACTGCCAGTGAGTGGATTTGATCGTGCTCACTTATTGAAAAATATCAAAGTGGGTTATCAATTGATTAAAAGTCTGTTTAAAGCCTATGCAACAATTCGATCATTCAAACCCAATATTGCTATTGGCGTTGGAGGGTTTGCTAGTGGACCTGTACTACGTGTATCTAGTTGGTTGGGTATACCAACATTGATTCAAGAACAGAATTCTTATGCAGGTGTTACGAATAAACTATTAGCACGATCTGCCAATCGGATTTGTGTTGCGTACGAAGGGATGGAACAATTCTTCCCTGCAGATAAAATAACAATAACAGGTAATCCTGTAAGGCAAGACTTAGAAGAAGCGCTAGATAAAAAGGATGAAGCCTTGGCTTATTTTGGATTAACGAAAGGTAAAAAAACAATCCTAGTTGTAGGAGGAAGCCTAGGGGCAAAAACAATTAATGCAAGTGTAATAGCTTCTCTTGATACCCTATTTGAAGCTGATGATGTGCAACTAATTTGGCAGACAGGGAAGTTATACTACAAAGAAGCGACTAAGTTTTTAAAGGCATATAGAGGAATTAAAATTTATCATGCAGACTTTATCAACCGAATGGATTATGCCTATGCGCTAGCCGATTTAGTTATTTCGCGTGCAGGTGCCAGCTCTATCTCAGAGTTGTGTCTGTTGAAAAAGCCTGTAATATTAGTTCCCTCTCCTAATGTAGCTGAAGATCATCAAACTAAAAATGCACAGGCACTAGTTCAAAAAGAGGCAGCGATTATGATTACAGATATGGAGGCACGTTCAAAATTATTTGTAACGGCATTAGATGTTGTTCGAGATGATTCACAATTAAAAAAAATGAGTAGTCATATAGCCGATTTAGCACTGCGTAATGCTGCGGATCGGATTGTAGATGAAATACTAAAAATAGTAGAACCTAGTAAGGCTAAAAAATAAGATGGATATACAAAAAATCAAATCGGTTTATTTTGTTGGAGTTGGAGGGATTGGGATGAGTGCTTTAGCTCGCTACTTTCTATCCATAAACAAAAGTGTTGCAGGTTACGACCGTACAGCTACTGATCTAACAGAGGCTTTAAATAAAGAGGGAGCAGCTATACATTACGAAGATAATGTAGCCTTTATTCCAGCTTATTGTAAAGACCCTCAGCAAACGTTAGTAGTATATACACCAGCTATTCCAGCATCTCACACAGAATTGTGTTATTTTAGAGACAATCAGTTCGAAATCAAAAAAAGAGCCGAAGTTCTCGGAATAATAACACGCTATTCAAAAGGTATTTGTTTTGCTGGTACACATGGTAAAACAACAACATCTTCGATGGCAGCACATTTGTTAAAGCAATCAACAGTCGACTGTAATGCTTTCTTAGGTGGTATATTAAAGAATTACGAGAGTAATCTATTACTCTCAGATACAAGTGAATATACGGTGATTGAAGCTGATGAATACGATCGATCGTTTCATCAGTTAAATCCTTATATTGCAGTAATAACTTCTGCAGACCCTGATCATCTTGATATTTATGGAACAGCAGAGGCTTATCGCGAGAGCTTTGAGCATTTTACCTCTTTGATACGTCCTGATGGTTATCTAATTGTAAAAAAAGGAATTGATGTAACACCACGTTTACAGCCAGGTGTTATTCAATATACCTATTCTGTTGCAGATGGCGGAGATTTTAGAGCTGAAAATGTTTTGATTGGAAATGGTAAAATTACATTTGACTTTATAACACCAATGGGAGCCATTCGTGATGTTAATTTAGGAGTTCCTGCCGAAATAAATATTGAAAATGCCGTAGCATCTATGGCAGCAGCCTGGATTGCAGGTGCTAGTTTTACAGAATTAAAAGAGTCGATTGCTTCTTTTGAAGGTCCACGTCGTAGATTCGATTTTCATATCAAAAGAGATAATCTTGTTTTGATAGACGATTATGCACACCATCCAACAGAATTAGAAGCAAGTATTCTTTCTGTCAAAGCCCTTTACACAGGGCGTAAAGTAACGGGTGTGTTTCAGCCTCATTTGTATTCACGCACACGCGATTTTATAGATGAATTTGCAAAAGCATTATCTCTTTTAGACGAATTAATTCTTTTAGATATATATCCTGCACGAGAAGAGCCTATTGAGGGTATAACATCTCAGTTAATACTGGATCGTGTAACTATTAAAAAGAAACAACTTTGTAGTAAAGAAGAATTGCTTTTAGTTGTAAAAAACAGTACCTTTGACATAGTATTAATGCTTGGAGCAGGTGATATTGATCGCTTAGTATCACCCGTTAAAAATATTTTAGAAACAAAATGATTCGAACACTCTCTGTTGTATTGGTTGTGCTGATATCCTGCTATCTTGTTTTTGCAGCCTTCTTTTTCTATGGAGAAGGGCGCGATAAGGATTGTGTGGGTATACAAATTGTTGTCAAAGATAGTTTGGATAAGCACTTTGTCAATGAAGCAGATGTTGTTTCTATTTTGAAAAAGTCATCATTGAATCCAAAAGGGTTAAAAATGAGTGAAATTAATACGCATAAAATAGAAATGGCACTTTTGAAAAACGAAATGATTCGAACTGTAGAGGTTTACAAAACACCCTCAGCAAGAATTAAAATGAATGTAATTCAAAAAATACCTATTCTTAGAGTCCTAAATAATGCGGGTAGCTACTATATAGATAATGAGGGGAATTTCATGCCAATATCTTATAGATATGTTGTGCATGTCCCAATTGTAACTGGATATGCAAAAAAAGAGTATGTAAAGGAGAAGTTATACAAATTTGCACTATTTTTGCAGAACGATGATTTTTGGAATAATCAAATCGACCAAATTTATGTTCGATCTGATAATGAAATCGTATTAGTCCCTCGAGTAGGTCAATGTCAAATTATTTTAGGCGAAATTGATAATTTTGAGGGGAAATTACAGAATTTAAGACTGTTCTATGAACAAGCAATCCCTGTTGTGGGTTGGAATAGATACAAAACAGTCAGTTTAAAGTTTAAAAATCAGATTGTTTGTACAAAAAAATAAAAAGGAATGAAACATACAGACTTTATAGCAACCATTGATTTAGGTACCTCTAGTATGGTAGGCATGGTGGGGCAGTGTAATGCACAAGGATCCCTCTCTGTTATAGCCTACGATACAGAAGTGTCAACAACATGTATACGGCGCGGTTGTGTCTATAATGTTGAAGAGACTGCGAATAAAATAAAAAAATTAGTTCGTAAGTTAGAGAATAAATTATCTGGAGTAACAATTGCCAAATTATACATTGGTGTTGGCGGGCAATCTATTAAAACAATTGATTACGGAGTCTCAAGAGTATTAGGATTAGATGGTGTTGTTACAGACGATGTTATTAAATCTTTGTACGAAGAGTGCTGTAGCTATCACCCTGATATGTTAGATGTTTTAGCAGCTGTATCCCCTGTTTATTTTTTGGATGATAAGCAAGAGATGATTCCTATTGGAGTTCCATGTAATAAAATAGAAGTAAAATATAAGTTAGTTGTTGGACGTCCTACCTTAAAAAGAAATATAATTAAGAGTATCGAAGACCGAGCAAAAATTAAAATTGCAGAAGTTGTAGTTTCGCCATTGGCATTAGCACAAGCGGTGCTGACCGAAGACGAGCGTGATTTAGGTTGTGCAATGCTAGGTTTTGGTGCTGGGGTAACTACACTAACCGTATATAAAAATGGATTGTTAAAGGATCTGACTGTTATTCCATTTGGTTCAAATTTGATTACACGCGATATAACAAGCTTACATATTGTAGAGTCTGAAGCTGAACGTATCAAGAAAAATGAAGGAAGTGCCATTTTTGATCTTGCTTCTGACCAAACAGTGCAAGTGAATTCTGCCGAAGGAACTAAGATGCGTGAAATAAAAGTTGCAGAGCTAAATAATATTATTGAAGCACGTGTGCATGAAATCCTAGATAATATATACAGTAGATTAGACCAACTAGGTTTGAATCGCCTATTGGGAGCTGGTGTTATTATCACTGGAGGAGGTGCTTTACTTAAGGATCTACCCGATGTAATTAAGAAGAGATTTAATATGCCTGTTCGCTTTGCCACAGCGCGAAAATCTCTTTTAGAAACAGAAGATAGTATTACAACGAGTTGTGAATATGCTACAGCTATTGGTTTGTTACTGTATGGTAAAGATAATTGTGCTACTGTCGAAGTTAAGCCGATTGCTACACATAAAGAACCAACACCAATCGTAGAAGAACCACAACATAAAGAAGAGAAGAAAAATGTTCAGTCTCGCACTCGTAAAGAGGGTACAGGTAATTCATTCAAAAAGATGATAGACGGTCTATCATCAAAGCTTTTTGCTGATGATACTGAATAACAAATCTAAAAAAAGAAAATTGCAATGGACGATACAATATTGAAATTCAACTATTCGACTGAACCTAATACGGATAGTCCAGCTATAATTAAGGTTATAGGTGTTGGCGGTGGTGGCGGTAATGCTGTAACACACATGTATAGAGAAGGTATTCACGACGTTAAATTTGTGTTGGCAAACACCGATAATCAGGCACTTTTTGAATCTGAAGTACCTGTTAAAATACCACTTGGCAGACAGATAACACAAGGGTTAGGCGCAGGTAACAAACCAGAACGTGCACGCATGGCTGCAGAAGAAAGCTTGGATGAGATTCGTTCCGTTTTATCAGACGGAACCAAAATGGCTTTTATTACAGCCGGAATGGGTGGAGGTACCGGAACAGGAGCTGCACCAGTGATTGCACGTGTAGCAAAAGATTTAGGCATACTAACGGTAGGTATCGTTACAATTCCATTTGTTTTTGAAGGTGATCGTAAGATTATGCAAGCCCTTACAGGTGTCGAAGAAATTGCTAAAAATGTAGATGCTTTACTTGTGATAAACAATGAGCGTTTGCGCGAAATATATTCAGACCTAACCATTCTAAATGCATTTGGTAGAGCTGATGATACATTAACAATCGCAGCCAAGAGTATTGCAGAGATTATCACTGTAAGAGGATTGATAAACTTAGACTTTGCCGATGTTAACTCTACCATGAAAGATGGAGGAGTTGCCATTATGAGTACTGGTTTTGGAGAAGGAGATGAGCGTGTAGGTAAAGCAATAAAAGACGCTTTAACTTCGCCGCTACTAAATAATAACGATATCAGTTCAGCTAAGAAAATATTATTAAACGTCTCTTTCAGTAAGAAAAAAGAGTTGTTGATGGAAGAGATGAATCATATTCATGAATTCATGAAACAATTTGGTCGTGATATTGAAGTAATTTGGGGTACAGCCATTGATGAATCATTAGATACACAGGTGAAATTAACTATTTTAGCTACTGGATTTGGTGTAGATAGCATTCCCGATTTATACGATGCACGCTCAATGGATAGTAGCCGAATGAGTGAAGAGGAATTTCGTCGTTTAGAGGATAAGCGACTTAAAGAGCAAGCAGAATCAGATTTGCGCAGACGTTACTACGGTGAAGATATCTCTTCTAGAAGAATTCCGACACGCTCTAAATCAGTTGTTCTGAGTGTAGAAGAGCTTGATGATGATGCATTGATCTCTTTAATGGAAGAGATCCCAACCTATAACAGAGATCCAAAGGCAATTTCGCATATGCGTAACCCGGAAACGAAGTTAGAGCCATCATATACCAAGCCTGTAACCCCAATTAATAAAGAGATTGGTAGTGCAAAAGCAGCAACAATAATTAGTTTTAGATAATTAAACAACAACATATAATGGATTTATTTGAACAAGTAAGTGGTGATATTAAAAAAGCCATGTTGGCAAAAGATAAAGTAAGATTAGAGGCTTTAAGAGGAATTAAAAAAGAATTTATCGAAGCTAAAACCGTAAAAGGTGGTGATGGAGAACTTTCTGAAGATGTTGCAATCAAGATTCTTCAAAAGATGGTGAAACAACGTAAGGACAGTGCTGATATTTTTAGCAAGCAAGATCGTCCAGAATTGGCAGCAAAAGAGCTTGAAGAGGTTGCATGTATCGAAATTTACCTTCCAGCACAGATGACAGCAGAAGAGTTAGATGCTAAAATCAAATCAATCATTACAGAAGTTGGAGCAGAAGGTCCTAAAGATATGGGTAAAGTAATGGGTGCAGCTTCTAAGGCATTAGCAGGAAAGGCAGAGGGTCGTGCTATTTCTGAAACAGTAAAACGTTTACTTGCGTAATATAAACACTTAGTATATAAAAGAGGGAGAGCCTATCAAATACAATTGTATTGATAAGCTCTCCCTTTTTATATGTCAATGTTTATAGACTACAATACTTGAATTGTACTTTCGTCAAGCACTTGCTCTTCGCCAGAAGGAGTGATTAGTTTATAACCTTTACCGTGGATATTGATAATCTCAATTCCAGCATCATCTTTCAACAACTTACGAAGTTTAGTGATGTAAACATCCATGCTTCTTGCATTGAAGTAGTTATCATCTACCCAGATTGTTTTCAAAGCGTAGTTACGCTCTAAAATTTCATTTGCATGAGCACATAGTAAACTTAAAAGTTCGCACTCTTTAGTTGTTAACTTTGTAACTTTTTCGCCAATAGAAAGTGTTTGTTTCTGTGTGTCGAATAAGAAGTTACCAAGTTTGTAAAATGGTACATCTTTCATCTTTTTACCTTTTACGCGACGAAGGATTGCCTCAATACGAAGCAAAAGCTCTTCCATGCTGAAAGGTTTTGTCAAATAATCGTCTGCTCCAATTTTAAATCCTTCTAGGATATCTTCTTTCATCGTTTTTGCTGTAAGAAAGATAACAGGGATATCAGGATTGATTGATCTAATTTCTTGAGCTAAAGTAAAGCCATCTTTTTTAGGCATCATTACGTCCAATACGCAAAGATCGTATTTTCCTTTTGTAAAGCCTTTATAACCTGCTTCGCCATCAGCGAAAAGATCTGTAATATACCCTTTTGCTTGTAAGTATTCTCTTAAAAGCATTCCTAAATTTTCATCATCTTCGCAAAAGAAGATCTTCATTTTTTCTTCCATAACTAACTTTTTATAAGAGGTAAAGTAATAATAAATTTTGTTCCACTATTGATATCGCTCTCTGCACGAATTGAGCCAGAGAGGTCTTCTATTATTTTGCGTACATAAGCCAATCCTAAACCGAATCCTTTTACATCGTGCACATTGCCTGTAGGCACTCTAAAGAAACGATCAAAAACCTTTTTAAGGTACTCTTTTTTTATACCCACGCCATTGTCTTCAATGGTGAGGATTAATTTTCCATTCTCGTTTTTTGTTCTTGCCATCAATTTTAGTGGCAAATCAGTTCTTCTGTATTTAACAGCATTATCCATTAAATTGAATAATACATTTGTAAAGTGCATTTCATCTACATAAATAGCCGACTCTTCAGCTTCCAATTCGATGTCTATCTCTCCGCCATATTTTTCCACCTTTAGTTTAAAGGTATTTGCAATATTTGCGATTAAATCATTTGCATCCAACTCCTTTAGTTTTAATGCAGCTTTTTGACGTTCGAAAAGAGACATTTGAAGCACTTTCTCTACAAGGAATCCGAGTCGTTTAGCTTCGTCATTTATAACGCCAGCAATATGTTTAAACACGTCAGGGCTTTTTGTTATATCAGAATCTTTAAGCATTTGTGCTGCTAGTGAGATTGTTGATACAGGTGTTTTAAGCTCATGTGTCATATTGTTTATAAAGTCATTTTTCATTTCAGACAATTTCTTTTGTCTGAATACTAAAGCAATTGTTACAATAAATGTAATAAGCAATACCAGCGTAAAAGCAACCGATGGTGCTAAAAACTCTACTGAACTAAATATATAACTACTTTTTGTTGGAAAATATACCTTTAAGTAGTTTAATCTAGATGGAGGGTCGTTCGAAAACAGAACCTGTGTAATAGCCCCAGCAGGATAATTTTTTTTAATCTCTCCATTTTGATATACTACATGTCCATCTTTATTAATTACCGAAAATATAAATGGAATGTTAAGCCCGTTATTCGTAAACTCTTGTTTCAAATAGATGTTTAACTGTTTAAAATCAATCCGCTCTTGGATTGGGTTTAAATTTGTTGTTGTTAAAAGGCTTAGTAATACTTCATACATCAACCCATTTTGATATTTATATCGCTCTCGCAGGATTTGTTGCATCTGACGAGATGTTGAAACAATATTATTGCGTTGTGTCGGATTGCTTAGGATAGGAGTTTGTTCTACTTTACTGGTACCGAAGCCCTCTGTCTCTGTATAATCAATACTGCCTGTAGGATCTATTATTTGAGATTGATACTTACCATGCTTAACAAGATCATCAATCTGTTTTACATCATTTTGATATAGCAATTCGTTGTTTTTGATATCGTCTTCGAGCATTTTACGTGTTTCCTCCAACTCTAATGCGCGAGATACTTGATGCAGACTTCGTTTAACGATTTCATTAAATTGATCGTTTCGCGTCTTTAGTATCGTGCTTACATAGCTAACCTGTAGGTATAATAAACCTGCAAAGGCGAACCCCATAACAACAGCAAGTAACCATATAGTAGACTTTCTCATTTTTCGACTTTTTTTACTAATCTTTATAAAGAACAAATAAAGGGTGTTTAAGTTTAATAATCACACAAAAAACATGAAAATATTCATCACCCATCATTAAAAAATGTTTAATGATGGGTGATCACTCTTTTTTTGTATGATGTTAAATTAACAATTAAGAATCTTTGTATTCAGTAGGTTATCTAATAGAGCTTTTCTTTTTAACTTTATGGATTTAATAAACGATAGCGTTCTTTTTTTTAATTATTGTTTATCTATGTCTGATTTAATATATAACTTCATGTTTATAACATTCTCAGTGCAGATTTTATAACTTGCTCAATTGCAGCAGTTGGCGAAATTTTCAAGATCGAAACAACTGCTTTTTGAGATGCATTTTTCTGGAATCCCAACATTACTAGTGCCGCTACAGCTTCTTCTGCCACAGCATGATTTGGTGTGTTTGCCGTATTATTTGTCGAATTTCCTGTTGTAGGGCTTTTCACCTTATTTTTTAAATCAATTAAAATTCGTTGAGCTGTTTTGGCTCCGATCCCTTTTACGTTTGTGAGCAGCGCTTCGTTTTTATCAACAATAGCCACAATTAATTCGTTTGGAGGAAGAGAAGAGAGTATCATACGTGCTGTATTTGCCCCCACACCAGAAACACTGATTAGGAGTAAGAATAGTTCACGTTCTGACAACTCTGCAAATCCATAAAGTTGATGTGTATCTTCTCGGATTATTTCGTGGATATATATTTTCCCTGTATCCTTACCATTAAATGCGGTATATGTATTTAATGATATACTGATTGCGTATCCAATTCCGCCTGTTTCCATAATCATAAGGGCAGGTGTTAACTCTGTAATCTCTCCTTTAATATATTCTATCATTTTATGTTACGTGTTATTTGTGTGTGTGAAATGCAAAATTAATAAAAAGAATTTTGCATTATATCTTCTGCAGACATTATTTTCTGTATTTTTGTTGGGGTCTATAATCACGCCTATAAGCAGCGGAGAATAACGCAGAAATAGTTAACTTTGCGGTGCGAAACTGCAGAAGTGCTCTTGTAGCGTTTTGGATAAAGTCGTGAGAATAGATTATGAGTATATAACATAAAAAAAATAAGTGTATGAAAAAGTTTAGAGCTGCTATTGTTGGCTATGGTAACATTGGTAAATATGTTTTGGACGCTTTACAGGCTGCTCCTGATTTCGAGGTTGCAGGTGTAGTACGTCGTAATGCGAATGATGTACCTGACGAATTGAAGAGTTATGATGTGGTAGATTGTATCACCAAACTTAAGGATGTAGACGTAGCCGTTTTAGCTACTCCAACACGTAGCGTTGAAGCTTTTGCAAAACAAATCTTAGCGATGGGCATTAATACAGTAGATAGTTACGATATCCACGGTGGTATTGTAGATCTTCGTAGAGAACTTGCTGCTGTCGGAAAAGCAAACAATAGCGTTGCTATTATCTCTGCTGGATGGGATCCAGGAAGCGACTCGGTTGTGCGTGCACTACTTGAAGCGATGGTTCCAAAAGGAATTACATATACAAACTTTGGTCCGGGTATGAGTATGGGACACACTGTAGCTGTTAAAGCGATTGATGGTGTTGAAGCAGCACTTTCTATGACTATTCCTACAGGTACAGGCGTTCACCGTCGTATGGTTTATATCGAAGTTAAGCCAGGTTTTGATTTTAACACCGTAGCAGCAAATATCAAGAAAGACGAATATTTCGTTCATGATGATACACACGTTATGCAAGTTGAATCTGTAGAGAACCTATTAGATATGGGACATGGTGTAAACCTATCACGCAAAGGTGTTTCTGGGAAAACGCAAAATCAGTTGATCGATTTCAGCATGCGTATCAATAACCCAGCATTAACAGCACAAGTATTAGTATCGGTAGCACGTGCCAGCTTCAAGCAACAGCCAGGAGCATACACGATGATCGAACTTCCGATGATTGATATGTTGCCAGGAGATAGAGAAGATCTAATCAGACGTTTAGTATAGTCATTATAAAATAAAATATACAATGTTGTCATTTATAACTTGGACTGCCGATCCGACCATTTTTACCATTGGTCCACGAGAGATACGCTGGTATGGATTAATGTTTGCCTTAGGATTTCTTATTGGCTACAAAATAATGGAGAAAATATTTAAAAAAGAATCTATACCAGAAGAGTGGTTAGATAAGATTCTTATTTATACGATGCTCGGTACGGTGATCGGCGCCCGGTTAGGACACTGTTTATTTTACGACCCAACTTATTATCTTGCCAATCCCGGAGATATTCTCAAAATATGGGAAGGCGGATTGGCAAGTCATGGAGGGGTAATAGGTATCATCATTGCTATCTATTTCTTTTCAAAGCGTGTTACGCATAAGCCTATGATGTGGACTTTCGACCGCTTGGTTGTACCTACAGGATTAGTTTCTGCAATGATACGTTTCGGAAATTTGATGAATCACGAGATATACGGTCATACAACCGAATTCCCTTGGGGTTTTCGTTTTATCGAAAACATCGGACAGTGGCGCAGAGGTGCAGAGCCAATCTTTACAGCGCCTTCGCATCCTACACAACTATACGAAGCGATCTCATATCTTATAACATTTGCCATTTCGATGTGGCTTTATTGGAAAAAAGATGCTTATAAAAAGCAAGGATTGATTTTTGGTGTATTTATGATTGGTATCTTTTTATCAAGATTCTTTATTGAATTCTTAAAGAATAACCAAGAACATTTTGAGGACAATATGACCCTTAATATGGGACAATGGCTTAGTATCCCTTTTGTTTTAGCGGGTGTTTGGTTTGTTTATAATGCCCTTAGAAAAAAATAATTAGACATGTACAAGTTGACTAATATCACAGACAGTATATATTACGTAGGAGTAAACGATCGTCAAAAGGTTCTTTTCGAGAACCTTTGGCCCCTACCACAAGGTGTTTCGTATAACTCTTATTTAATAATGGATGATAAAACGGCATTGATTGATGCCGTAGACATTGGCTATTCGGAGCAGTTTCTTGCAAAGATCGAAGCGCAGTTAAATGGAAAAGCATTGGATTACTTAATCGTAAACCATATGGAACCCGATCATGCAGGCTCTATTCGCTTGCTTCGTCAATTCTATCCCAATGTGCAAATTGTTGGAAACAGCAAAACATTCGGTATGTTGGATGGCTATCACGGAATCACTGAAGGGCTACACGAAGTAAAAGAGGGAGATGTGTTAGATCTTGGATCGCACAAACTAAATTTTTACATGGCTCCGATGGTACACTGGCCCGAAGTGATGGTAACTTACGATAGTACAGATAAAGTACTATTCTCTGCCGATGCATTCGGAACCTTTGGTACACTTGATGGCGCTGTGCTTGATTGTGATATGAATGTAGATAAATATTGGGAAGAGATGATCCGTTATTACGCCAATATTGTTGGTAAATACGGTGTTCCTGTTCAGAAAGCACTCAAAAAGCTAGCCGCACTTGATATTCAAACAATCTGTTCTACACACGGACCTGTATGGCGTGAGCATATCCAAAAAGCGATCGGTATTTACGATACACTAAGTCGATACGAAGCCGAAGACGGTGTTGTAATTATCTACGGCAGCATGTACGGAAACACAGAGCAGATGGCAGAAGTGATTGCTTCGGAATTAGCTGCTAATGGAGTGAAAAATATTCTAATGCACAACGTTTCTAAATCGCACGCATCATACATTATTAAAGATGTATTTAAATATAAGGGATTAATTATTGGTAGCCCTACTTATAGCAACGCTCTTTTTCCTGAGATAGAATCTATACTTTCAAAAATTCAGATCAGGGATATAAAGAATCGTTACTTGGGATACTTCGGTTCGTTCACTTGGGCAGGTAATGCCGTGAAACGCTTAACAGAATTTGCTACGGCATCGAAATGGGAAGTTGTAGGATCTCCAGTGGAGCAAAAGCAAGGAATGAAATCGGAAAGTTATGTCGCTTGTCTAGCATTAGGTAAAGCAATGGCAGAACGATTGAATAACAAATCAGAAAATATCGCCGAATAAACGGAGTTTTGAACATTAAATAGTATAAAGCATTATGAGATTAATTATTGAACCAAATTACGACCAACTATCGTCGTGGGCAGCTAACTATGTAGCCGCTAAGATTAAAAAAGCAAACCCAACAGCAGAAAAACCTTTCGTATTGGGTCTACCTACTGGATCATCTCCAATGGGTATGTACAAATGTTTGATCGAATTACACAAACAAGGTGTTATTTCGTTCCAAAACATCATCACATTCAATATGGATGAGTATGTAGGTTTACCAAAAGAGCATCCAGAAAGCTACCACTCATTTATGTGGAACAACTTTTTCAGCCATGTAGATATCAAAGCTGAAAACGTACACATCTTGAATGGTAACGCAGCAGACCTTGAAGCAGAATGTGCAGCTTACGAAGCAGACATGAAAGCAGTAGGTGGTGTTGATTTGTTTTTAGGTGGTATCGGTCCTGACGGACACATTGCTTTTAACGAGCCAGGTTCGTCACTTGCTTCACGCACACGTGTGAAAACTTTAACAGCAGACACAATCATTGCAAACTCTCGTTTCTTTGATAACGATGTAACTAAAGTGCCTAAAACATCAGTAACAGTAGGTGTAGGTACTGTATTAGATGCTAAAGAAGTATTGATTATGGTAAACGGACACAACAAAGCACGCGCTTTACAACAAGTAGTTGAAGGTGCGATCAGCCAAATGTGGACAATCACAGCCCTACAACTGCATCCAAAAGGTATCATCGTATGTGACGAAGCTGCAACAGTAGAACTTAAAGTTGGAACTTATAACTACTTTAAAGATATCGAAAACGAAAATCTTTGTCCTGCAACATTGTTGAAATAGGATTTGATTTATCGCTGATACAATTAAAAGGCTACTACTCTTTTCGATGGAAAGGGGTAGTAGCCTTTTTTAATGTATTTCAAAAGCTGCAATGTTTTATATCAGAACCCGTAATGTTTTGTGCTGGAAGCCGCAATGTTTTTAGTGTGAAACATTACGGCTTTCAGCACAAAACATTGCAGAAGATTGAGAATGTATAAATAGACGTTGTCTTTTTCTCAACGCACTACTGTCTACCATGAGATAGACACCGTCTATTTCTCCCTACACTACTGTTTATTTTGGTCAAAAAAATAGCCAGCGCAACATTCCCAGAAAGTTTTTTTTCAATTCCTCTATCACTCTATCACTACTGTTTTTCAAAATGCTTATATACAGATAGATACACTGTTTCTTAAAAAATTCCTCTATCACTTTACTATCACTTTTCTGTCACTCCTCTATCACTTTTTTTCAAAGAGATTTTAGTGTAGATAAAGGATTTAGTAGT
>CAMQTD010000002.1 GCA_947036995.1 uncultured Parabacteroides sp. | reverse complement strand
ATGCAGCTTAATGGGACTCTGTTTATTTTTGCTGTGTCAAATCCTTTTGGCACAAAATAAACCATTTATTCCTAAAGTAAATTTATCAGCGTACTCCCTAAGAAATTGCGCGTAAAATATGGAAACAAAATCTATATTGCGACATCTGCTTTGTCTATACATTTAAAAATGATATGTGTCCTGATTATGAAAAGAATCCTACTAAATATAGTGGTATGGATTGGTATTTAGGAAACTTTTTTATTATTCGTTAGAGATAGCGTTCATTTAAATCAAACGGCACTAAAACAATTTACAAATTATTTTAGTGCCGTTTGATTTATCCATTCCCGATTATATCATCACACTTACGCCTTCACCCGCTCAACACTCTTAACCCCCTTCACCGCTCTGATCTTCTTAGAGAGCATCGCCAATGAATTTGTATCGCGGAGCAATACGGCAAATGTACCTTGAAACAGTCCATCAATAGAATCAATATTAAATGATCGCAATGTAATCCCATTTTCTTTAGAGATCACAGACGTGATATTCGTTACAATAGAGATGTCATCTCTACCCACTACACGTAGATGCACTAAATACCCCATACCACTCTTTCCGCTCCATTTTGCTTTGATGATGCGATAGCCAAATCTACTCATCATCTGTTGGGCATTGGGACAGTCCATGCGATGAATTTTTATGCCCTGTGTGGATACAAATCCGAACACCTCATCGCCGTAGATTGGTGCGCAGCATTTGGCTAGTTTATATTCGATGCCTGTAAGGTCTTTATCAATCATCAAAACATCTTGACGGCTCGATATCTCCTCTACCTCTGTTGTGGTATCGTAGTTTTCGGCACTACGTAACTCTGTATGTTCGGCAGGCTCTTTTTCTTTCTTTGCTAGTGCTATATACTCTTCCAGCACAACGTTGATATCTAATTTATCTTCTGCAATCTCGATATAGAAGTCTGTAACCGTTTTGAAGCCCATTTTCTTAATCATACGCATAAGGGTAGACTCTTCAATCTCAATTTTGCGATTCTTAAACCTGCGTTGCAGCAGTTCTTTCGAGAATTCGGCCGATTTTGCAGCCTCCTCTCTCAGTGTCTGCTTAATCTTAACACGCGCTTTTGAGGTGGTAACAAACGTTAGCCAATCTCTTTTCGGTTTTTGAGACGAAGAGGTGATAACCTCTACTTGGTCGCCATTCTTTAGTGTATGTTTGATGGGGACATTTTTTCCGTTTACACGTGCCGACACACATTTACTACCCAATTTACTGTGGATACTAAAGGCAAAGTCGAGCACAGTAGCCCCTTTTGCTAATTTCATTAATTCCCCTTGTGGGGTAAATACGTATATCTCGTGGGCATACAGATCTAACTTCATATCCTGCATCAGATCGGCAGAACTACTATCTTTAGATTCGAGTACCTCACGCACATTATTCATAAACTCATCGATGCCATTCTCTGCCTTTAAGCCCTTGTATTTCCAGTGTGCAGCAAGTCCTTTTTCGGCAATTTCATCCATACGCTTACTCCGAATTTGCACCTCAACCCATTTATTTTGTGCACCCATCACGGTGATATGTAACGATTCGTATCCATTTGTTTTAGGGATCGAGAGCCAGTCTTTTAATCGGTTAGGATTGGGTTGATACATATCCGTGATAATTGAATATACTTGCCAACAAACTGCATGTTCCTTCTCGGGAGGAGTATCAATTACAACACGAATAGCAAAGAGGTCGTAAATCCCTTCAAATTCAACTTTTTGCTTTTTCAGTTTATTCCAAATAGAATGGATTGATTTAATACGCCCTTTGATTTCGAATTTAAGTCCTGTTGCTTCAATTTTTGCTTTTACGGGTGCGATAAATTCTGCAATATAGGCATCGCGCGAACGCTTGGTTTCGTTTAATTTAGATTTAATAAAATCAAACATTTTACGGTCGGTGTATTTCAGCGAGAGATCTTCCATCTCACTTTTAACCTTATACAAACCCAATCTATGAGAAAGTGGAGCGTATAGGAACGACGCCTCAACAGCCAGTTTAAGCAGATCATTTTCGTTGATTAACCGTTTGCCATAGCGCAGCATGCACAATCGATCAGCAATCATGAGTAGAATAACGCGTACATCCTCTGAGAAAGAGAGTAACAACAGGTGAAAGTTTTCCGAATTGATAGCCGTATTGCGCGAATAGAGGTCTGATGTTTTTATCAATCTACTGATGATAAGTGCAACATCTGCATCAAATATCTGTTCTATTTCTCTTAACGAAATTAAGTTTTTGAATACTGGGCGGTAAAGAATTAAGCCTAATACAGCCGTACGTTTCAATCCTATTTCATTGATAGCAATCAGTGCTGTGTCCATATTTCGGAGCAAGCCATTGATCCCATTTTTATCTCTTCCATAGCACTCTTGCATAAAAACAGTTGCCATTATTCTACGTATCTTGGAGATATCATCTTTGCGAACAAAAGAATCCATACTACGTAATAAAAGCTTGTATTTACAAAAGAAATCTTTGCGCTCTTCAGGTGTGAAAAAAGATAGATTATCCATACTACTTGGTGTTAAATATAACCGCAACAGAAACAAATTGCTGTTTGTGCAGTAAAATTATATTTTTTATTGGATATATTGAATACAACGTCGTGTTATTTTAATAAATTTGCGATATACAAAGAGATACACTGAGACAAACAAGTATATAAAACTAAATACTATATTAATATGTTAACATCCGTCGACAAATCCCTTTTACTAGACAAAGGTATTACAACAAAACAGATCGAAGAGCAACTCGCTTGCTTTGAGCATGGTTTTCCGTTTTTAGACATAGCCTATTCGGCAAGTATTGAGCATGGCGTTATGGTTGTTCCAGCAGATAAACAAGCTTTCTATGCGAGTGCTTGGGACGAATACTTAGCGAGCGATAAAACAATCATCAAGTTTGTACCTGCTTCGGGTGCTGCTAGCAGAATGTTTAAAGACTTATATGAGTTTTTGGCTGCACCTTACGATGTACCAACAACTGCTTTTGAGAAAAAGTTCTTTGACTCTCTTCCACTCTTCGCTTTTTTCGATACACTTAACCAAACCTGTTTAAGTAACGAAAACGAATATATTCCAACATTGATTAATCAAGGGAAGTTCAAAGCAATTGTATCGAATCTATTAAACTCCGAGGGGCTTAATTATGGACAGCTACCTAAAGGATTGCTACAATTCCATAAAGCAGCAGACAATAAGATACGAACTGCCATGGAAGAGCATCTAGCCGAAGGCGCTATGTATGCCAAAAATACAACTGGCAAGGTAAATATCCATTTCACCGTTTCACCAGAACACAAACCGCTGTTTGAAGCATTGGTTCAGGAGAAAAAGGAGTATATGGAAGAGAAGTTCTCCGTTAAATACGATGTATCTTTCAGTGTTCAAAAAGCAAGTACTGATACTTTAGCTGTAGATTTAGAGAACAATCCTTTTAGATTGGCTGATGGTTCACTTTTATTCCGTCCGGCTGGTCATGGTGCTTTGATTGAAAATTTGAACGATTTAGATGCTGATATTGTATATGTAAAAAACATTGACAATGTAGTGCCTGATAGTTTTAAATGTTCGACTGTTATCTATAAAAAAGTATTGGCTGGACTATTAGTAACCATCCAACAACAGATATTTGATTATCTAAAACTCCTAGAGAGCGGCAAACATACGCAAGAACAGACCGAAGCAATGATTCGTTTTGTGCAAAACGTATTGTGTGTACGCAGCGAAGAGTTAAAAACAATGGAAGATTCAGAACTAGCTATCTACCTACGCAAAAAACTACTCCGCCCACTACGTGTTTGTGGAATGGTACGTAATGTAGGCGAACCTGGTGGTGGTCCGTTTATTACATATAACGCTGACGGAACTACGTCTCCTCAAATCTTAGAAAGCTCACAAATAGACCTATCAGATCCAAACAAGAAAGCAATGTTTGAGCAAGGAACGCATTTCAATCCAGTAGATTTAATCTGCGCACTGAAAAACGATAAAGGCGAAGCATACGATCTACCAAATTATGTGGATAAGAGTACGGGCTTTATCTCGCAAAAGAGTAAAGATGGCAGAGAACTGAAGGCATTAGAATTACCTGGTTTGTGGAATGGTGCCATGTCTGATTGGAATACTATTTTTGTAGAAGTGCCTATCGAAACGTTCAACCCCGTGAAAACGGTTAACGATTTGTTAAGAACCGAACATCAATAATTCGGTATCTATGCTGTAATTGTAACCATTTTGTAACATTTTCGTCATATATATGTAGCATTACTACCCTATTTTTGTGGTGTAATTAATACGATAAATAAAACGAAAACATACAAAATGAAAACAGTTCAACAATTTCTTGCTGCTGCATTATCACTACTTATTTTAACCTCTTGTGGGGCTAAATCAAAAAATCAAACTTCAGACGATGGCGTAGTGATAACTGCTGCAGGAGCAACTTTTCCGCTTCCATATTATAACCTAGCCTTCAAAACCTATCAGCAAAATGCAGCAAATGATGTTACCTACGGTGGTGTAGGTAGTGGCGGTGGTATCCGTAGCTTGAAAGACAAAGTGGTAGACTTTGGTGGTACAGATGCTTATCTTTCGGACAAAGAGCTTGCCAATATGCCTGGAGCGGTTTTACACATTCCAACCTGTATGGGAGCCGTTGTTTTAGCCTATAACCTTGCAGGTGTTGATCAGTTAAACTTGAATGCGATTGCTCTTGAAGGCATCTATCAAGGAACAATCACCTCGTGGGATGATCCACAAATTGCAGCATTAAACCCAAGTGTAACCCTACCGAAGTTAGCCATTACGCCTGTATACCGTTCCGACGGCAGTGGTACTACGTATGTATTTAGCGATTATATGTCTAAGGCTTCTACAGTATGGGCAGCAAATAAAGGTACAGGTAAATCGCTTAAATGGGATTTCGGTGTAGCTGCTAAAGGTAACCCAGGTGTTGCAGGAATCATTAAGCAAACGCCAGGTGCAATTGGTTATATTGGTTCTGAATATGCTTTTGCTGTTAAAATTCCTTCTGCTTCACTCCAAAACCCAAAAGGTGAATTTGTGGCTGCTACTACGGCAACAATTTCGGCTGCTGCAAATGGTGCACATGCAGCAGACTCACGCCAAATGATTACAAACTCGCCTGCCGAGGGTGCTTACCCAATCAGTTGTTTTACTTGGATTATCTTATATAAAGAACAAGCCTACGCCTCGAGAGAGAAAAATCAAGCCGTACAAACACTTTCATTACTCAAATGGATGCTAAGCGCCGAAGCGCAAGCTTTAACTACAAAGGTGCATTATGCACCACTTCCAACCAATGTGATCGAGGTTGCAACTAAAAATTTAGACACTGTTTCTTTTAATGGAGAGACGCTTTAAATCATTTAAATGAAAGATCTTTTATTTAAAAAAGCGCTTTTTACAGCCTCCCTGTTGCTACTGCTTATCGGAGCAGGGATGGTGTATACCCTTTTCGATGGGGCGTTACCCGCCTTTGATGCTTTTGGGTTCTTTAAGTTTATTGGTTCTACGGCTTGGGATCCGCATCCCGACCGAGAGGCGTATGGTGCGCTGCCTTTTATTGTGGGCACACTGTTTACCGCTTTCTTGGCACTGCTGATTGCAATTCCATTTGCCCTTCCGGTAGCTTTGTTTACGGGCGTATACTATCGCGGCACTAAAGCGGCGCATATTATTGGGGCAATCGTAGATCTTTTAGCAGGTATTCCTTCTATTGTTTATGGCTTATGGGGATTTTATACGCTCCGACCATGGATTATCGAGAGTGGCTTTTCTACAGGAGGTTTTGGCATCTTCACTTCGGCTGTTGTTTTAGCCATTATGATTATACCTTACGCCTCTTCACTGAGTGCCGAATTTCTGTCAATGGTTCCGAACGATTTAAAAGAGGGTGCTTATAGTCTTGGTGCAACACGGCTCGATATGATTCAGCAAGTTGTATTTCCCTTTGCCGGATCGGGTATCTTTGCCAGTTTTATATTGGCTTTAGGACGTGCTTTGGGCGAAACCATGGCGGTAACCATGTTAATCGGAAACACAAACAACCTACCCCTATCACTTACAGCTACCGGCAATACGATGGCGAGTGTGATTGCCAATCAATTTGGTGAGGCAGATGGGTTGAAACTAAGTGCATTGATTGCGATTGCTTTTCTGTTGTTCATCCTTACGGCACTAATCAACTTGGCTGGGAAATTCATTATTAAAAGATTCAATCAATGATTACACATACAAAATTCAGACAACTCAAAGATAAAGGCTTTTTTATCCTTATCTGCCTGTTGATGTCGTTGGGGGCTTTGCCACTTGTTTCGATCCTGTTCGAACTTATTCGCAAAGGATACAAACAACTAAACATCGCTTTTTTCACCGAAACAGCACCAAGCACATTAGATGCTATGCTAGCTGCTGGAACAGGCGATGTTATTCCTGGTGGTATTGCAAATGGTATTATTGGTACACTGATCATGGTTTCGTTGGCCTCGGCTGTGGCTATACCAATCGGAATTATGATTGGTATCTATTTAGCAGAGAAGCCTACGGCTATCTTTTCGAATATAGTCCGTTTTGTGGCAGATCTTATGCAAGGTGTTCCATCCATTGTAATCGGAATTATCTCGTATGCATGGATTGTTTGCTCCTTTCAGAGTTACTCTGCACTTGCAGGTGCTTTTGCCTTGTCGTTGATGATGGCTCCGCTTATTATCCGATCTACCGAAGAGACATTAAAGATGCTTCCCCCTTCGCTTAAAGAGGCTGGTCTTGCGTTGGGTGCTTCTTATACGAGCGTAGTACTAAAGATTTTACTACCGGCAGCCTTTGGCGGTTTGTTTACCGGCATACTACTCTCTATCTCGCGTGTAACGGGCGAAACGGCTCCGATTATGCTAACCGCCCTCGGCAGCTCCATGATTACGGTAGATGTAATGCGTCCGATGAGTGCCGTGCCACTATTAATCTGGGAGTTTTATAACGATCCCAACTTAATGGATATGATTTGGAGCTGCTCGCTCTTTTTACTTATGCTGATTTTAACACTCAATATTATCGCTAAATTTATTGCTCACAGATGGAAAATACAGTAAACAACAATATGATAGATACCCTCATAACTTCAAACAACGTGCGTACACCGCTCATTGTCGAAGATGCCATTTTAACGTTTAAAGATGTTTGCGTTAGTTACGCACCAGGGAAGAATGCCATTGAATCGGTGAATGCCGCAGTAGAAAAAGGGAAGATAACTGCCATCATGGGACCATCGGGCTGTGGAAAGAGTACCCTCCTACGTGCCGTAAATCGCATGCACGAACTATACGATTACATTAAAGTAACGGGAGAGATTCTACTAAACGATCAAGATGTATTGAAGATGAATGCGATGGAAGTGCGCCGCAATGCAGGCATGGTGTTTCAGCGCCCCAACCCATTCCCGAACATGAGTATCTTCGACAATGTATTGGCTGGTTATAGCTTGAATGGAATAAAACTACCAAAAGCGGAACGAGAAGCGTTGGTAGAGCAATCGTTACGTAACGTAGTGTTGTGGGACGAGGTAAAAGACCTACTCAACAAAAAGGGTTCATTTCTTTCGGGAGGTCAGCAGCAACGTCTGTGTATTGCACGTGCCATTGCATTGAAACCAGAGGTACTACTCATGGACGAACCTACATCGGCACTTGACCCGATAGCAACAAATCACATTGAAGAGTTGCTGTTAACACTCAAAAAAGAGTTTTCGATTGTGATCGTAACACACAATATGTCGCAAGCTGCACGTATTTCAGACAATTCAATGTTTATGTACATGGGCGAACTCATCGAATACGACCGCACCAATACCATGTTTACCAATCCAGCGTGTCAAAAAACCGAAGAGTACCTAACAGGGCGTTTCGGATAATTAAATATAAGCGATCAATAAAAAATAAAAGAATCAATATGGGCTCACAAGAAATTGTATTTGAAAAAATAAAGAACGACTTTCAGCTACTCTCTAAAATAGTAATGAAACAACTTAGTTTCGACAAACAGCTACTCGGCAAACAACCCGATATGGCTGTTATGCCAGAGATTGAGGTGAATGAGGGTTTAATTGATAGCTTAGAGGTAAAGCTTCGCAGCGAAATGATTAGTTCGATCGTGCTGTATGCTCCACGTGCCATCGACCTACGCAAGATCATCGCATATTACGACATGACTGCCTACATGGAGCGCATTGGAGATCATCTACTGAATGTTTCGCATCGACTCTGCTCGGTTGACAGAACCAGTGAGATCTACCAATCAATACAACCTGCATTAGAAAAGCTTTTTGACGTAGTAGATGTTATGACACAAAATGCTATATTTGCTTTCGCTTGTGAAGATAATCTTTTAGCAATTAAAACAATTGCAGCAGATGATCGTGCAGATCTACTGCATGCTCAGATTATGGATTCGTTATCTGAAGCTTCGGCAGGCGTGGCATTAACAAAAAAACAATTGTCCGACATTTTACAAATAGGTGTACTTGCAGCCAACTTAGAACGCATTGGCGATAACGCAACAAACATAGCAGAATCTGCAATTTATATTATTGAAGGGCGTGATATTAAACACCATGGTTAAAGAGCGTAGAGCAAAAAAGATTTTAATTGTAGACGATGAGGAGGATATCCGTGATATCTTAATGTTTAACCTAGAGAGCGAAGGCTATCTTATCGAAACTGCAAAAAGCGGCGAGGCTGCCCTAAATAAGATAAAAGAACAAACCTTTGATTTGGTATTGTTAGATATTATGATGGAGGGTATCTCGGGGCTACACGTAGCAGAGAAGATGCGCAAAGAGTATAAACTAAAAATCCCAATTATCTTTCTCACCGCTAAAGTAACAGAGAATGATATGCTTACAGGATTTAGCTTGGGGGCAGACGACTATATTACAAAACCGTTCTCAATCAAAGAGGTAATTGCTCGCTCGCGTGCTGTAATGAGCCGAGCCGAGGTAACACAAGGCTTAAACGAACCAGACAGTTCTGCTCAAAAGAAACTTATTTTCGACGAACTAGAGATCGACCTCGACCGAAAAGAGGTTACAGTTGCAGGCGAACAGATACTACTAACTAAAAAAGAGTTTGAAATTTTGCGCCTACTCGTAGAGCAGCGTGGACGTATTTACGCTAGAGAGGAGATATTAAGTCGCGTTTGGAGAGACGAAACCTATGTACTAGAGCGTACCGTAGACGTACATATTACACGTTTACGTAAAAAAATAGGTGTTGCCGGAGCACGTATCACAAACCGCACAGGCTATGGTTACTGTTTTAAATAATAAAAATAATACGATTCAATACTGAACATGACATACAAGAAAAAATTATTTCTCAACTTCCTTGCCATCTTTACCTTGTTTACGTTGGCAATTATTGTAGTACAATACAATAGAGAGAAAACATATAAGATAGATACATTAAAGAGTTCGATTGCCGCATATACAACTGTTTTACACAACTTTATCAACGAAAAGCAAGCGCATCAAGCATTAGATTCAATTGATTATACTGCGATCGTGCAGTTGCTTCCCAAAGAGTTGCGTGTAACAATGATCGATGCAGCAGGCGTTGTACTCTTCGACAATATTAAATCGGATGTAAAAACAGCAGACAATCATTTGTTACGCCCCGAAGTATCGTCGGCAAATATCAATACGACAGGTTCTGTTATGCGAACGTCTGCCACAACGGGTGTCGTATATTATTATCAGGCAACATATTTCAAAAACTATTTTATCCGATTGGCACTGCCTTATAACATAAATGTTCAAGCACTGCTAAAAGGAGACAATCTCTACATCTATCTTATTTTTGCCATCTTTATTGTTGCATTTCTTTCGTTACTGATTCTTTCGGATCGAATGGGGCAATCGCTTGCTAAATTAAGAGATTTTGCATATTCGAAGCGAGACGAGAATGTAAACGTAGAACACGCTTTTCCGAGTGGAGAGCTGGGTGATATTGGTGCCAAGTTAGTCGAGAACTTTAAAGAGATAAAGCAGCGCAAAGAGGATTTAATGCGCGAAAAGGATAAACTCATTCTACACTTTTCGCACGCTACAACTGGTATTGCTTTTTTCTCTAGCGAACGAAAAAACATCTACTCGAATGCCCTTTTTGTAACGCACTTGAATGCCATAACAGACAAACCAACCCTTTCGATAGAAGATTTTTTCGCTACTAAAGCTTTTGCACGTGGTGTAGATTTTCTGGATCAAGCTAGTTCAGAGACGCAACCAGTTATTTTTGAAGAGACAATCGAGAAGAACAGACAGTACTACACCCTGCGCATTATTTTATTTCAAGATAAAAGCATTGAGGTGATTCTTGATAATGTAACCGCTCTAGAGAAAAACAGACTCCTAAAGCAAGAGATGACAAGTAATATTGCACACGAATTGCGTACACCTGTTTGCAGTATCAGTGGATACATCGAAACCTTGATGGAGCAAAAAGATATTTCGCCCGATAAGATGCGTCTCTTTATCGAACGCTGTTTTGTACAAACACAACGACTATCTAGCCTTATTTGCGATATATCTATCATCACTCAAATGGAGCTAAACGGGAATCAAGAGAAGAGCCAAGAGGTTAATTTGAACGAACTAATCGAAGAGATCAAACAAAGTCTTTCGACTAACATTCAGAAAAAAGAGGCGCTCGTGCTTAATAATATCCCCGTTGACACATTGGTGGTGGGTAACGAAACGTTACTGTACGCAATATTTCGCAACTTAATAGAGAATGCGCTTACCTATGCAGGCGGCAAACCTGTAATTACTGCCGAACGCTATTTCGAAGATGCTGAATTTTGTTATTTCTCGGTTTGGGATAATGGTGTAGGTGTAGGCGAAGAACATCTTACACGACTTTTAGATCGTTTCTATCGTGTATCAGAAGGACGTGCGCGTAATGCTGGTGGGTCAGGACTGGGACTTTCGATCGTGAAAAATGCCGTACTACTGCATCAAGGTACAGTAACGGCTAAGAATCGGAAGGATGCTGGATTAGAGATCCAATTCTCAATCAAAAAGAAGAGTGCTCAACGTTGACGCAACTCTTCTAGATTTTGAATTCCTTTACTCGTGCATACACCGCGAATAAAGGTGTACACAACAGCATCACATACATCTAAAAAGGAGTAATGCAAATAGGTATGAGAGGGATGTAGTCCGAGAATTTTCTCTTTAACAAGGAGCGATAGAATTTCGTAATTTACATCGGGCAAGAAATAGCCCTCTTTTACGCCTCTTGCAAAAACAGCACGACACTCTTTTGCAAAATAATCTCTTTCAAGCTCAAACTTCTCCAAAGCTTGTGGAAACTTACGCAAATCTTCGTAAAAGCGCGAACTGTAGCATTGAGGATTTTCGCGTATCTTATGATAGAATCCCAAAATCATAGCAATAGGTGTTGGGCTCACTTGTTCTTGATTCGCTTTAATGTATACACGTTGTGCTAACCGACAGCAATAATCAATACCTTCGGTCAATAACTCTTCTTTATCATTAAAATAACCATAGATTGTACGCTTTGATATACTCATATTCTGAGCAATCGCATCCATACTGATACTTTTTATACCATAGAGCGCAAACTGAGCAAAAGCACTTCGAATAATTCGCTCTTTAACAAGTTGGTCTTTTTGTATAAGGTTAGGAACCGATGTCATATTAATATAGTTGAATTTTATTTTCTGCCGACAAAGGTCGTTTATTTTTATCAAAATACAAATATTTACTGCAATGCTTAGTTGATAAAAAATAAAAAAAGAGGTGAATATAACAAAGGTGTTTAATGAATTGCACCTATCTTTGTAGGCAAAGCTTAAAAAACAGCATGGATAACAAAACAAATCAACTCAATCCGCTGCAAAAAACCGTTGTCGGTGTGCAGTTTCTCTTCGTCGCCTTTGGCGCAACAGTATTAGTACCGCTTTTGGTCGGAATGGACCCCTCAACTGCTCTTTTTACGGCAGGTATCGGAACACTTATTTTTCATCTTGTTACAAAAGGCAAAGTGCCTGTATTCTTGGGAAGCAGTTTTGCTTTTATCGCACCAATCGTTAAATCGACCGAACTTTATGGACTATCCGGAACAATGTCGGGTATTGTAGCCGTTGGTGGTGTGTATATGGCAATGAGTGCCTTGATTAAATGGCGCGGTGTCGGATTTATTCAAAAATTGTTTCCCCCCGTTGTTATTGGTCCTGTTATTATGTTGATTGGTCTTTCGCTTGCCTCTTCGGGTGTGGGTATGGCTAAAGATAATTGGCCTTTGGCGCTTTCGGCGTTGATTACTGCGGTAGTGATATCTATGCTCGGACGTGGATTGTTAAAGTTAATCCCTATCTTCTGCGGTATCGTAGTGGGCTATTTAGTGGGATACTTCTTTTATGATGTAGATCTTTCGGCCGTAACGGCTGCCCCTTGGTTTGCGATGCCTCAGTTTGTAACGCCTTCGTTCTCTTGGGAAGCTATCTTGTTTATGATTCCTGTAGCTATTGCGCCAGTAATTGAACACGTAGGTGATATTTACGCCGTAAATGCGGTGGCTGAGAAAGATTTCGTTAAAGATCCGGGGTTACACAGAACCATGCTTGGTGATGGTTTGGCGTGTGTATGTGCTGGACTTATCGGAGGACCTCCCGTAACTACGTATTCGGAAGTTACAGGTGCTATTTCGTTGACTAAGATAACAGATCCTACGGTGATTCGTATTGCTGCCGTAAGTGGAATCTTCTTTTCAGTGTTTGGTAAAATTAGTGCATTGCTGAAATCAATTCCTGCACCTGTATTGGGTGGTATTATGTTGCTTTTGTTTGGAACAATTGCGGCAGTCGGTATTAATAATATGATACAGAACCGTATTAATATGAATAATACGCGCAATTTAATTATTGTATCGCTTATCTTAACCTTTGGTATTGGTGGTGCTGCATTCCAGTTTGGCGATTTCACGCTTGCAGGAATCGGTCTTTCGGCTGTACTAGGTGTTGTATTGAATCTTATTTTACCTAAAGATAAGAGTACAAGCGAAACAATTACAGTAACTAAAGAGAACGAATAGAATTATTTAGTCTCTCATAAGCATGCTAATAAAGGTAAGGTAAGCCAAGTGCATACCTTACCGGAAAAGCCGCAATGTTTCTCCCCAAAAGCCGCAGTGTTTTACATCAAAACCTGCAGACTTTTTAGGCTGAAACATTGCGGCTTTTGCATAAAAAGTATGCGGGTAATTGCTCTCCCCTCCCCCTATAAGTTTGAAAATTATTTATTTCTCCACCCACAAGCATCTATATATCAATATTTTTGGGTGACACCTTACTTTTTACACCTTCATATATATTTGGCTTCGAGAATTGATCTTATCTACTCTTTCGTGTTCGATTTATGGTATTTGGCGGATAATATGAGTTGCATTGCAGCTTGAAATCTGTATTTCACAAGCGGATGTAAAAAACACGGTGTCACCAGAAGATCTTGATATATAGATACTTGTGGGTGGAGAAAATAATTCACAAGAGACATTATGATGCTATATTGGAGAAGCTGTATGCATTACTCAAATACACACCTATCTTTGCACACACACACAGGTGTGTATGCAAGAAAAGCCACCGTCTATCGGAGAGCAGACTACTGTCTTTTTTTATGCAGAAGCTATACAACAGTAGAAACGATTAATTTCCATCACGAATTATTAAATCATACGGCAATATACTATTGAAATACGCAATATCTGCATTAAACGAAGCACGAAACTCACTAAAAAAGACCTTCTCTCCTGTACATAATCTTATACGTAAATTATTGGTCAGGTTCATTCCGTTTTGTTTATACAATTCGAGTAGCTGGTTAATTGCTCTAACATGCACTTCTATTACATATGCAGCACCAGTAACGTGATAGTTTAATCGTTGATTATTCATCCTAAATTCTAAAATGGCGCTACTTAATCGCCTACCCATATAGTAAGCAGCGTGGCGGATTGCTTTCTTATCTCTATATCTTGAAATAGGTGTAGTGGATGGTTTCATGGCTTTGAGGTATTATCGTTCGTATTCGATACACTACAAATCAACGCTACAAGTAAGGCTCGTTCTTTTCTTTTCATAATGTTATAAGCTAGCCATACGATCCCCCTCGGCTGGCTGTTCGTTTATGGATATAAAAAAAGCGTGGGAATTGTTTTAATATTACGATAGTGAGGCTCTCGACTGCCTGTTCTTGAGTAATATAAAAAACAATTGCCCACGCTTTATGATATATAAAATCACATTACATGAATATATAACACAAGCATGAGCGTCATTGTTTATCACCCCTGGATTGAGAAATTGTCTAGATTTCATAGAAGGATAATATCGTTAACGCTTTTTGTTTTCAACAAAACCGCAATAGCTACTTATCTCTACAAGTTGAACTATGCGTCGGGACAAATATAATTACAATTATTTATATTCGTGCAAAATTGGAGTATTATTTTAAAAATTCAAGCTACGAATATAAAAGAGCAATATAGAATCCGTTTTACCTCTCTAGTAAAAGAAAATCAATTTAGATCCCATATTCCCTCTATTTGGTACATTTACAAGGCTAAAATGCCTTTTTTTAAAAATAATCGAATATTATGTGCATTTTTTTACTCTAAAGTTTGTTTATATGAAAATAAACCCTACCTTTGCAACGCATTAGAAAGAAAGGGGCAGTTACCAGAGTGGCCAAATGGGTCTGACTGTAACTCAGATAGCTTACGCTTACGGTGGTTCGAATCCATCACTGCCCACTATTTATTTGCGAAAGTAGCTCAGTTGATAGAGCATTAGCCTTCCAAGCTGAGGGTCGCGGGTTTGAGCCCCGTCTTTCGCTCACAAAGAGGAAATAACTTTATAGTTGTTTCCTCTTTTTTTATGCCCATTTTTGAAAATTACGCATAGATAGTAGTGCACAGACTTCACTCCCTCCACAAAACGTCAATACACAACCTTTGCAGCAATTATCAAACTTGCAGCAGACATACATATACAAAAAGAGCCGTACAATGTCTGAGAGACACCGTACGGCTCTTTTTATGTATATATATAATACGACTGTTTACTTACAGTGTTGTTTCTTTAATTTAACAGCTACAGGATCGCCTAACTCTACCGCTTTGGTCAATGCTGCACAAACGTTAGCAGGCTGTTTAAGGCGAATGTAACAAACAGCACGCAAGCGATAGCATGCGGCAAAAGTAGGATCAAGCACGAGTGCTGCATCAATACTTTGAAGGGCAGCTTCGTAATCCTTTAAGCGTACTTGTATGGCTGCTTTTTCGGCTAGGTAGGTTGCATCTTTCGGACTTAGCTTTAGCGCTTCGTTAATATCCTGCATTGCTCCATCAAGATCACCTAGTCTGAATTTAGCTTGCTCACGGTAGTAATAAAAAACATCGGCTACCTCTCCTTTAACTAAGGTGTAGTAAAGGTCGTAATCTGCCACAATCTCTTTAAATAAACCAAGATCTGTTTTGAGCGCAACACGTTCTAACACATAGTGTGCTGCTTCTTTCTGGAAATGAGCACCACAACTTATCACTGCACTATCTAGCAGCGCTATTACCTCGCTTACATTCACATTGGGGAGTTGTTGCTTCGCTTTGGCTGCCCAGTAGTAAGAGCCGTGTGTAGCTTGGTCTGACGAATTTACAATGTTGTATGCTGCTAAGGCTTCGTCGTATTTTTGTTGGTAGAATTTAATATCACCCTTCAATATATTATATTGCGGTTGTGCATCAATCGCTAGCGCTTCGTCTAACACCTCTAAGGCGTGTTCGATAGACCATGCTGCCGATTGAAGCAGTGAATCTGAAGCAGCTAGGTTATAAATAAGATTGGCTTGATTGTAAAACACCTCTGCTTTATTATCTGCTTTAGATAGTGCCGTCTCTATATCATCATTTGCTTTTTCTAAGAAGTATGCTGCCGATTTACCAGCTGTTTCCAACTGTTTGCGTGCATAAGCATAGTGCGATGCGCGGTTGATGTATCCCTCTTGTGATTGAGGAAATGTTTCAATAAAGTCGGTCAGTGTAACTAACTTCTCTGCGGGAGATTGCGTACCTGAAAGCACGAAAAGCATTACTAAAGCATCATCTACAGATGCTGGCCATGCCTTACGGATGCCGATTGATGTATATGATTTATTAAATGCATCGGAAGCCGAGATTCTTAAACTATTTACATAAGCTGCCGAGATTGCGAAAGAGCGTGTTGTGCTTGCTTGTGCATCTGCTTGTGCTAAACCGATCAACTCACCTGCATCGGTAAAGATAGGTGCACTTAATTGTGTTGTTACGAGTGGTAGGTTTAATTCGTAATAACTATACGTGTCTTTCAACGTGGTAACCTCTTTAATTGTTCCTGCCTTAAATGCTGGTTGCTTAGTATCCGAATAGGGAAGCATAATTACAGCAGATCCAGCAGCTGGCTTTGCTGTAGCAAGCGTAGCAAATGGTTGTTTTTTAGGAAAATCGATCTTTATTTTAATTACATCGTAAAAATCGTCTGCTCCAATAATAGCAGCAACAGGATATTCTATACCCTTTTGTGTTGTTATAACTGCACGAGCGGCATCTTTAAACAGTGCATAATCAGCAAGTGCTTCGCCATTGGCTGAGGTTACTACCGCTGTACCTGTACGAAGTTTTGTTCCAGCTGCATCGTATGTGTTTACCGATACTACAGCTGGCGCACTCTTTTTAACCCATTTTGGTGCCTTCTCTTGGGCTTGTAACGTAAAAAACGAAAGTATGGCAAATGCCAATAGTGTTATTTTTTTCATGATTCTAATACCTATGTGATTTAATGTTTATACTGCTTTAATACCACTCCATCGTGTCACGGTAGTTGTTGCGCTGATCGTATTTCAAATCTTTCAACATAGCCGAACTAACAGAAATCGAGAATGAATACGATTTATATGGACCCACGGGTATAAAGTTTGCCGACATCTGAAAACAGTGCAAATCGCGTGTGATAGAACAGTTCATATAGGAGATCTTATCCACATCAAAATCGTATGTTGCATTGAAATTAAAACGCCAGTTCTTCGTAGGCTGAATGTTACCATTAAAGCTCAACGAATTGGTTATTTTATATTTGTACTCTAGTTTCTCTGGAACAAAATCACCATAACCTAACGACATACTGTAACTAAACGAAACCGACCAAGGCACTTTATTTATCATATACCCATACGCATCGTAGCCACCGCTATCATTACTCTTTTCTGAATTCGGAGACTCTTCTTCCTCTGGCCCCATACCATCTGGTGGTGTATTGGTGTCTGACTCTTCGCTACGGTCTGTAGACGATCCGCTTGTTTGTTCGTCTTTTGGTCCGAATAGTTTTTTGAATGTATCGTTGTTAAAGGTATAAGAGAAACTGGTTCCGGTAGACATTAAGCGTCCTAATCCTTTTCCTGCTCTCCAACGTGGCACGTTTACTTTGTATGCGCGCTCTGTTTTTTCGTCGTACCCATACGTATAGGTATCAAACACACCATTCAAATTCAAGGTGAACTGTTTGGATAGCTTCAAACGCAAAGCAGCATTCATATTACTCCACTGAAAGGAGTCTGCCGCTAAATTGTAACTCATACCCAACGAGAACTTATCAATTAAGCTGATCTTACGAAATCCGGTTGTATCTCGATCGCTCTTAACTTTCATCTCAATATTATTGTCGATACTGAAGTTTACACTCCCTTGCTTGCCTGTTCCGGGCACTCCAAACATCTGACCTGCGTAAGGCGAATATGTTTCTGTCTGCACTTCGCCATCGTAATCCATGTAGGTGATCTGCTTATGATAACCATAACGTGGATCGCCAAAGTCTGGTGCTGCACTAAAACTAACCGATGGATCGAAACGGTGACGCACGACTTGCACTTTATCCCCTAAAAATGGCAACGGTTTGTAAAAACCATACAGCGTAGTAGAGGCAGAAATAGATGCGTTATAGTCGTACACACGATTGAAGCCCCAGGTTGTATCACTCGGCGCTAAGCCTTTTTTAATTGGATTGTATGCTTGCTCAACTTTACTGGTGTACCAACGCTCTTTGTAATTAAACGAAGGCGATATATTGATATATTTCAGCACGTTAAAAGTTGCGCTCACCGGAATGGTATGCTGCATACCATTTTGCCAATCTTTCATTAAGTTCGACTTAAATAGAAGATTATCTTTCGTATTGATTGTATTTCTGAAGTCTCCATTATAACCTACCGAAATCTTTTCGTACCAACGCTCTGCACCTACGGCAGCTTTACGGCGGAAAGGATAAACGCGTGATAGGGCAATATTCAGTGTTGGCAAGGTTACCGAAACGGACGAGTCTTGCGAACGTTGATTAATATTCATCGTTGCCGAGAGTGTAAGCGGAAAATTAGGGAAGCGCTGCGATATATTCACAGAAGATGCCTTGGTATTTTCCGTAGATGAGGGTTGCCCTAAGTTAGTTGCTTGATTACGATCATATGAACTCGTTCCAAAGTTCACACTTGCCGAAAAGGTTCGATAAGGGTTTGCTTTCGGGTCTTGCGAGTGTGTCCAGTTTATCTTAAAGTCTTTACCTTTCGAGTAGTCTGGCATCCCTTTTTCGCCTAATGTAGTAATCAGGTAAGCAAGGTTAAAGTTTCCCGAATAGCGGTAACGCTTCTTATAAGCAGAGCGCCCTTGAAGCCCCCAAGATCCTTTTGTATATAACTCTCCCGTAAGAGCCAAGTCCATATAATCACTCAATGCAAAATAGTATCCTCCATCACGTAAAAAGAAACCACGGCTCGACTCTTCTCCAAAAGTAGGAAAGATAACCCCCGAAGAGTAACTATCCGAGAATGGAAAAAAGAAAAAAGGTGCAGCTAAAGGCAATGGAACATCTTCCAACACTAAATAGGCCGGACCTGCTACAATATTTTTACCTGGGCGAACCTTCGCTTTGGTGAGTTGAAAATAGAAGTGAGGATGATCGTGATTATCGCAAGTGGTATATTTACCATTTTGCATATACATTTCGTCGTTTGCCATCTTTTTAGTTTGTCCAGCAATTACGTACCCCTCTCCTTGTTCTGTTATAACATCGGTAATGTATCCTTTTTTCGATTTAAAGCTATAGCTCATACTCTTCGATTCGTACTCTTGTTCGCCATCCTTAAATACAGGAAATCCGAAAGGCGCACCAATAGAGTCAAGCCCAGGATTCGCATAAACAAGACTGCTATCCATACTGATATCAATCTTATCTGCTTTAAGTTCGATCTGCTGATACTTTACGTTCGCTTCGCCAAAGAGATAAGCCATGTTTCCGGCTGTCATCACAATGGAGTCTTTAGCGTTATAATCGATTGGGGCATCAAGCGCCATTCCACTCTGCTTGGTAGAATCTGCCAATAAGGTAGAGTCGGTACGTGCAAGTGAATCTGTTTGTTGTAACGAGTCTGTTTGCTGTTCTTGTCTAAATCGATTGGTACGATTAGACGATCGATCACCGTTTTTTACACGCTGAGAGAGCAGTGTTGGTATCCCAACCCAGACAAAGAATATGACTAATAGAATTTTATATATTGAAGACATCCGTTATTACGTTCGTATTTAAGCGTGCAAATGTATGAAATTTACAGGAATAACAGGCGATTTATTAAACTAAAAAGAGTTTACACCATGTATCAAAACGAGAAACAGCCTCTTCGCCGTAACGAGATAGCCCTATACGTACTTTGGCTACTGGTTTTTCTGTTGTGAGTTTCGTTTTTGAGAAGAACTTATCCGCAAAACAGATTAATTGTTCTTCGAGCGAAATAGGTTCCATTGCACGATGCGGAATAGGTAGATTACGCAATTGAATAGTGGACAAACTCAACCCCGTACCCGTGTGGCGCTCGCAAACCAATGCATGTTTGGGATAGCCTGCTGCACGCACAAGATCGGCTCCTAGGTAGCCATGACAAATATATTCGTCCGTTCCATGGCAAGCAATAGCGGGCGCATGGGTTTTAAACATGCCAATATCGTGTAACATAGCAGCTTCTGCAATAAATGCTGTATCCAGATTCATTGCAGGGTGTTGCTTCGCAAGGGCTAAGGCTTTATCACGTACCTGCTCACTGTGTGTTACTAAAATGTTATAGGCTTCGGTATCTTGTTGATAATATCTTTGAATAAGTGCGTATGGATCCATCGATTTTTCTTTTAAATAATTAATCATACAAATGTAACCAATCCTACCGAAATATGTATCTTTGTAGTTCATAATAAAGTTATTAAATTCAAATTGAAAATGAAAAAATTGTGGTTCTTATGCATGGTTGTTAGTTTTTTGTTCGGTATTGATAAGGCTGTAGTAGCTCAATCTGCTGACGAAAAACTATTACTTGGTGCAGACCAAATAGAAAAGATTTTGCCTTTGCTTGGAGATAAGCGTGTGGGGTTAGTGGTTAATCAAACCTCGGTGCTCAGTGATAGTTATACCCACATACTTGATACACTACTGAATCGTGGCGTAAATGTAACAAGGGTATTTGCTCCAGAACATGGCTTTAGAGGCACAGGAGATGCGGGCGAAGAGATTAAAGACAGTAAGGATGTTCGAACTGGTGTGCCTATCCTATCGCTATATGGTAAAAATAAAAAGCCAAGCAGCGAACAGTTAGCGGATGTGGATATCGTAGTTTTCGATATTCAAGATGTAGGCACCCGCTTTTTTACCTATATCAGCACCATGCACTATATGATGGAGCGATGTGCCGAGGATAAAAAAGCTATTATCGTGCTTGATCGCCCCAATCCAAATGATTTTATTGATGGTCCAGTATTGGAAGCCTCTCAGCGCTCATTTGTTGGCATGCACCCGATCCCTCTGTTACACGGACTTACTGTTGGCGAATTAGCATTAATGATTAATGGCGAAGGGTGGCTCAAAAGCACGCCCGATAGCTGCCAACTCACCGTTGTAAAGATCAAATCGTGGAAACACGGTGAACCGTATTGGTTACCTGTAAAGCCATCACCAAATCTACCAAACGATCAATCTATTCGGTTATATCCTTCGCTCTGCTTTTTTGAGGCTACGCCCATGAGTGTAGGACGTGGCACATACACACCGTTTCAGGTTATTGGATTTCCTGATTCTATATATGGTGATTATAACTTTACCCCTATCTCACTAACAGGATACGATAAAAACCCTATACACGAAGATAAAACCTGCTACGGTGTTGACTTGTCCGAATACCCTTTTGAGGGTGGTTTAACGCTCCGTTTCTTTATTGACTTCTATGAAAAGTCTGGTAAAAAAGAGGATTTCTTTTTTAAACGTGCTACATGGTTTGACCTTTTGGCTGGAACTAAAAAACTGCGAGAACAAATTATTTCGGGTTTGAGTGAAACCGAAATAAGAGCATCGTGGCAACCAGAATTAGAGCGTTACAAAAAAATGAGAGCAAAATACATTTTGTATTAAGCTGCATACAAAAAGAGAAAGCGTTGCTTTGGTATTAATCTACCAAAGCAACGCTTTCTCTTTTTATCTTAATAAGATTGTTTAAATCACTTACGTTCAAGTGTAATTACTGGCTTACCATTCATGCCAAATAATACCAATTTCTGAATCGGCTTCGTTGTTCCTTGTACTTCGAAACGAGATACTTCGTTCAACACCTTCACCAACTCGCTCTCGCCAGCCATATCAGGACAAAGCATACGTGTAGTTGCTACATTGATGAAGCGGATGTTCTTTTTCTGAGCATTAGGAAACTCTACTTGCCCCATAAGACGGTTGCAACCTGCATGACCAAACAAACGCTCAGTCGAAGAATCAATTCCAATATAAGGTTTATTCTCTCCCGTTGGTACAACACCATTCACATTTACAATATCCCACTCACCATTTAAGTCGGCAAAAGAGACGCTTAAGTTTGCCGTAGATTTACAACCTACCATCGCCAATAAACTCAATGCTCCTAAAAGACTTAATAAACTCAACTTCTTCATTTTCTTCTTATTTCTTTTTCAATGTCATTAATTTCTTTCCATCTTTAGATAACAAAACCATTTCGTCGGCTTTGTCTCCAGACTTAACACTTGACACTTCTCCCATAGCTTTGAATATCTGACCTTCTACGTCCATATTCAAACAAGCCATCATCGTTGCTGCTGCTGGTGCAATAGTCAACGCTGCAGCATTCTTATCCGATAGTGTTACTGTTGTATTAAAAATATTACAACTACCATTACCATGTACACGTTTTGTTTCCATGTTGAACTCAATAAATGGCATCTCCTCTAAATCAATCGCTTTGTTATCTACTGACACAATTGTCCAACTTCCATTCAACGATTTTGCATCGGCTTTTTTCACATTGCATGAAGCAATCAAAGCAGCAGTAACAGCAAAAATAATAGGTGCTAAAAGCACGTAATAAAGAATTTTTTTCATCATCTTTCCAAATTAATATTTATATTCTTTCTATATAGACGCAATTTATTGGGCAAATGTTTAACCATGCACAAACAATTAACATTTATTCATTAAATCAGCCATTAATTCGGAGTTGATAATCGCAAAATAACAGATAAATTGGTGTGAATACTTCAGTATCTATCTTTATTTCAGTATAATATTGTACATTTGCATACAGAAAATAAAGATACTCTAAAAATCTATGAATCATAAAGTTTTATACACGTTAATTGCTTTTACACTTATATTTGTAGCATGCAATCAAAAAAAGGTAGACAATACGACTACAAATCCTGTATCAACAAAAGATAGCGTTCAGCATAAATCAGCCTTTGGGATTAACATCGACTCGCTCAATGTAGAACAATATAAGCTCAAAAGAGGAGAAAGCCCTGCCTCAATATTTTATAAACTGGACCTTTCGGCTAAGTTAGCAGATCAAATAACAAGTATACCAAGCGATATTTTAGATCCTACACGCATACAGGCAGGTAAAAATTATTATACGCTTGCTACAATGGATAGCATTCCATGTATCAAACATATTGTGTTTACTAAATCAATGACTGAATTTGCCGTACTAAATATCGAAAATGACAGCCTTATAGCACATACCTATTCGAAACCTATCACCTACAAACAAAAACTTGTACAAGGAAGTATCCAATCTTCTCTCTGGAATAGTATTATCGAAACAGGGGCAGATCCACTCTTAGCAATGAAATTGGCAGATGTATATGCTTGGCAAATTGATTTTTTTGATATCAAAGCAGGAGATTCATTTATTGCACTATATAATGAGGCATATATTGATGATACTACGGCGTTGGAGATTGAATCTATAGAGGGTGCGCGCTTTATTCATCAAAATAAAATATATAATGCGATTCCGTTTACGCAAGATAGTGTGGCAGAGTATTACGATGAAGCAGGCAACAGCTTACGCAAAGCCTTCTTAAAAGCGCCACTTGATTTTTTCAGAATTACATCGCGCTTTTCAAATGCACGCTTTCACCCGATATTAAAAAGATACCGTGCACATCATGGCATTGATTATGCAGCACCTACGGGTACACCTGTGAGGTCTATCGGTTCGGGCAAAGTTACGCACAAAGCCTATCAACGTGGTGGTGGAAATTACATAAAAATTACGCATAACTCCACCTACTCCACCACATACATGCATCTCTCTGGATTTGCGAAAGGGCTTGCTCCTGGTAAAACAGTTCAACAAGGAGAAGTGATTGGGTATGTAGGATCAACAGGGTTATCTACTGGTCCGCATCTTGATTTCAGGGTGTTCAAAAATGGTAAAGCAATCAATCCGCTCGATATGGAAGCGCCTCCTATGGTTCCGATACAACCTGCCTATAAAGATAGCTTCAAACTTGCGAAACAACCGCTGCTGCATCTATTTGATAGTATACAGCTTCAAGCGCAAAAGAAAGAAATACAGTTTAATGATACAACGGCTCTCAATCTATAAAATTATCGCTACCTTTACATTACAAGTTGTACTAAACATCAGCTTAACGCATCTTGTTTAATTAGATGTTACATATTAAATTAATACATAGACAGTATGAAAACAGTTGGAAATGTTATTTGGGTCGTATTTGGTGGTTTTTTTATTTTTCTTGAATATCTGGTTGCCAGTTTACTCCTTATGATTACGATTATAGGAATTCCTTTTGGTTTACAAACACTCAAAATTGCAATGCTTGCCCTATGGCCATTTGGTAGCGAAGTTACAAGTGAACCGGATGCAGGTGGCTGCTTATCGGTGTTGATGAACGTAATATGGATTTTGATTGGTGGAATATGGATTAGTCTTACACACCTTGTTTTGGGTATACTATTTTGCATTACGGTTGTTGGAATCCCTTTTGGGTTACAACATTTTAAATTAGCTGCTTTAGCACTAACTCCTTTTGGTAAAGACATAAACTAAGCGATAGAATAACATATAAAGATATCCCCCGAATAAATATTGATACACTACGGTGCATGCATATTTATTCGGGGGATATCTTTGTTTAAGCAGGTGAGAGTCGGTTATTTGATCTTCTTAGATAGCGAATCTTTTGGAGTCACCACTGTTGTATCGTTTTTTAGTTTTTTACTCTCACTCTTAATTTGCTCTTGTAAATCAATGATAGGCTTTACCGTTCGTTGCTTTTCTCCACAACTAATGCAAAGCGTTAATAAGAGAATAATTGGAATTAACTGTTTCATAACCTCGCATTTTATCGATTAATATCTAATACTGATTGTTGGGTATTATCCCAAAAACACACGCTCTGCTTCTACTGCTTGAAGCAAGAACAGTGCTGCAGCTTCAGAAAATTTAGCCGGAGATTCTGTTGTTTTAAATGTACACGTACCTTGTCGTAGCAACTGCTGATCCATCGCTGGATGACGTGCTAAATAATCCTTTAAACTCGCGGCTACATAAGCTCCTTGAGATATAACCTGAATAGAGGGAGAAAGGTTTGCTTTAATTTTATCCATTAAAAGAGGATAGTGCGTACATGCAAGTAGTAGCGCATCTATTTGTGGATCTTTAGTTAAGATTGATTGCAGGTGTTGTTGAATAAAATAATCTGCACCATCAGATCGGAATTCATTATTTTCGACCAAAGGAACCCACATAGGACATGCCTCTGTAGTAACGTGCAGGTGAGCGAATAGTTTATTAATTTCAATCGGATAGGATTGCGAAGAGATAGTCCCTGCGGTGCCAAGCACACCAATATGCTTACTTGTACTCAATTGATCTAAAACCTCGACAGTAGGTCTGATTACCCCCAAAACTCTTCGGTCGGCACCCAACTGAGGTAGGTCTATTTGCTGAATGGTACGCAGGGCTTTAGCAGAAGCTGTATTGCAAGCTAAAATAACCAACGGACAACCTTGTTCAAAAAGGTAGAGCACAGCTTGACGTGTAAACTCATACACTACATCAAACGAACGTGTACCGTAAGGAGCTCTTGCGTTATCTCCTAAATACATAAAATTATAGTCTGGCAAAAGCGTTTGCATCTCTTGGAGGATGGTTAGCCCACCGTAACCAGAATCAAATACACCAATCGGTCCTAATGCAGCTGTTGATAACATATAGCAGTGTGTATAAAAAAATAAAGGACACCTTAGATAAGGCATCCTTTATTAGAAAATTGTACTTTACAAATTACATGCCCAATTTCGCTTTAACAAATGGAGTTGCATCTACTGCAGAGCTTCCAGTGTAAAGAAATGCTTGAGGGTGAAGAATATATGTATAACCTTTCTCATCTCCTACTGCTTTGATTGCAGCTTGAAGCTTTTGTTGAACAGGTTGTAGTAATTCTTGTTGTTGTTTAGTTACATCTTGTTTAGCAACTTCCATAAAGTTCTGCATACGATCTTGCATATTCTTAAGTTCGTCCATTCTTCTTAGCTTGATATTCTCAGTCAAAGAGTCTTGTTTCGCTGTAAAATCTGTATATTTCTTCTGAAATTCAGCTTCCATTTGTTTGAATTCTGTATCATATTTAGAATTCAAATCAGCCATTTTCTTCTCTACTACCTTAATCTCAGGCATTATCATGAATACTTGATCAGCGTTTACAAATGCAATTTTAACCTCTTGAGCAAATGCTCCTAATGGTAGTACCATTAACAATAAAACAATAAGTTTCTTCATTTCTATTTCAATTTTTGTTACGTAATCAATTCTGATTAAATCTGTTTTTATTTTCGACCACAAATATATGCAATTATTTTGAATATCCTAATTGTTTAAGCACTTCATCGCTCATATCAATGGTAGGGGATGCAAAAATAACACTCATAGCCGATGCTCTGTCAATTACAAGTTCAAGACCATCCTCTTGTGCAATAAGCTTAACAGCGGCGTAGATCTTGTCTTGAATAGGCTTAAGTGCTGCTTGCTGTAATTTAGGAAGCTCGCCCTCTGGACCGAAGTATTTTTGCTTAAGCGTCATTGCTTCTTGCTCTTTCTTGATAATTGCTTCTTCTCGTTGCGACTTTACTGTTGCCGAGAGATTGGTTTCTTTTTGAAGTTGCTTGTATAGATCTTGTGCCTGCTTTTGGATTACTTCTACCTCCGCTTGCCACACTTTAGCCTTTGCTGCTAATTGATCGTTCTGGGTTTTGTATGCAGGGATATTCTCTAAAATATATTCCATGTCAATCAAAGCAAACTGCTGTGCAGAGGCTGCGACTGAAAAGAACAACACTAAACTAAGTAAACAAATTATCTTTTTCATACTGTTACAATATTAATCATTAAACAAATAGAACTGCAAATATAGCTTGGTCGCTATAATTTGCAGTTCTATTTTATGTTAATTAAAATTCCTGTCCTATAATAAAGTGGAAATTACTTCCGCTTACAGTACTACTGCCATTTACTTTATCAAATCCATAAGCCCAATCGATACCCATCATTCCAATCATTGGAAGGAAAATACGAACACCAACTCCGGCAGAACGTTTTAGATCGAATGGATTAAAGTCTGATAAATCTGACCATGCATTACCTCCTTCTGCAAATACCAATCCGTAGATCGTAGACGATGGCTCTAGCAAGAATGGATAACGAAGCTCCATTGCTAAACGAGAGTAAGCACGTCCATACTCGCCATTATTTCCAGCAATACTACCATTCTCGTAACCACGTAATCCGATCGTTTCTGTAGCGTATGTACTAGAGTATCCACTCATACCGTCACCTCCCATATAGAATGTCTCAAAAGGAGATTGCTTATTCTTATTGTATGATCCTAAGAATCCATATTCGATACGCGTCATTAATACTGGTGTACGCTTAACTTCTAATGGAGCTAAAGGTGAATAGATTTTAGCTTTGAACTTCCACTTATGGTATTCGATCATTTTAAATTTCTTACCATCGTCATCCTTCATATTAGCATAATCCTTTCCATCCCATAGAGAGTAAGGCGGTGTAGCTGCTACAGAGAATGAGAATTGAGAACCTCTACGTGTATATAATGGATTATCAATCGAGTTACGTTCAATAGCAAGTTCTAAGTTTACATTATGAGAAGTTCCATTACGGATTAAGAAATAATCCCAATCTTTCATCATGTACATCTGATAATTCAGACTAGCCATAAATTGGAAATAGTCATCTGGCCAATTCAAACGCTTACCGTAACCTAACGAAACACCAAGCATTTTGATTGACTTGTCTGGGTCTAAAGCCATCTCGTAACTTCCGTTATCATAACCACTATTACCATAACCACTATTACCATACATACTGTTTCCGTACATACCGTTACCATACATACTATTGCCATACATGTTATTATTCATGTAACTGCTATTCATGTCAGTTTGCATTGAGAAGTAAGCGCTTACTGATAATGTATTAGGACGTTTACGACCAAACCATGGATCCATAAATGAAACACTGTATGATTGATAGTACTGACCATTGGTCTGTCCACTTAAAGTTAAGGTTTGTCCCTCTCCTTGTGGAATAATTCCTTTGTACGATTCTGGGTTTAAGAAGTTACTCATAGAGAAGTTTGTAAACTTCAAACTTAACTTACCGATTACTCCTGTTTGTCCCCAACCAGCCGAAAACTCAATCTGGTCGTTCGCTTTAGATACTAAGTTGTATTGAATATCTACCGTTCCATTCTCTGCATCAGGTATTGGTTGTGGATTCATGTTCTCTGGGTCAAAGTGTCCCATTTGAGCTAATTCACGTACCGAACGCATTAAGTCTTCACGGCTAAATAACTGCCCCGGCTTAGTACGTAATTCACGACGAACAATATCTTCGTAAAGTCTATCATTACCATTAATAATTACTTTATTAATCGTTGCTTGCGGACCTTCTGAAATTCGTATTTCTAAAGAGATTGAATCATTTTCTACTGCAACCTCTACTGGGTCGGCACCAAAAAAGAGGTATCCATTGTTATAATATAAGTTAGATACAGCGTCTTCGTCTAAAGTAACACGCTCGTTCAATTTCTTTTGATTGTAAACCTCACCTGCTTTCATGCCCAAAATAGCTTCAAGCATATCGGTCGAATATTTTGTATTTCCTACAAAACGGATATCTTTCAAATAATATTTTTGACCTTCATCAACGGTAATAAAAACTTTTACTTTTTTCTCGTCAACGTTTACAATGCTATCACTTACAATCACAGCATCACGGTAACCGTGTTCGTTATACTTGTCAATTAGATTTTTCTTATCTTTATCATACTCTTCAGTAACAAACTTTTTGCTACTAAACATCTCCATAACACTTGTCATAAAGTCGCGATCAAGGTTGAAGAGTTCATTCGTCTTCTTCATCGCTTTCTTTAACTCAGCATCAGTCAATGCAGTGTTACCTTCGATAACGATCTCTTCAATTTTAGTTTTTTTGTTCTTGTCGATAATTACATCAACAATAACTTCACCCTCTTTACCTGGAGCATCTTTTTGAAGAATCTGAACTTTAACGTTTTTGAATCCTTTATCATCAAAAAACTTTTTAATAATCTTTTTTGCACGGTCTACTAAGTTAGGTGTTACTTGTAACCCTTTTCTTAATCCAAGCTGAAGTTCAAGATCTTCTCTCTCTCCTTTTTTAATTCCTTGGTAGTGCACTTCTGCTACACGTGGACGTTGCTTAAGTCTAAATTCAAGCCATACTTGATCGCCTTCAATTTTAGTTGCTAGAATCTTAACATCCGAGAAAAGCCCGTGACGCCAAAAACGTTTCACTGCATCTGTTATCTGTTCTCCAGGAATAGAAACTTCATCTCCCACTGAAAGACCCGAATATCCAATTAAGACGAAATCATCATAGTTTTTAATTCCTGTAACTTTGATGTCTGCTATTTTATACTTCTTTGGTATAGCAGAGGAGTAGTCAATTACAGGTAATTCACCTTCAACCTTCGTAGTATCATTCTCCTGTGCTGATGCACCTAAGGCAAAAGCAAAAAGCATTAAAAATATTCCTATTTTTTTGTACATATAATAGTAGCTATTGTTTTTCTTCATATTATAATTGTTCGCTTATTTTACCAAAGCGTCTTTCTCTCTTTTGATATACTAGAATCGCAGCGTAAAGTTCCTCTTCTCTAAATTCTGGCCAAAACTCATCAGCGAAATAAAGTTCCGCATAAGCCGATTGCCATAATAAAAAGTTGCTGATACGTTGCTCTCCTCCTGTACGAATCAAAAGATCAGGGTCAGGCATTGGATATGTGGTAAGATGTTTGGTTATTTCTGTTTCAGTAATCTCTTCGCTGGTTAACTCGTTACGCGCTACTTTCGCTGAAATGGCACGTACAGCCTCTGTTATTTCCCAACGCGAAGAGTAACTCAATGCCAACACAACTGTTAATCCTGTATTAGATGCCGTTTGTTCAATACAACGCTGTAAGGTTGTAGCAGCATCAGCAGGAAGCCTTGATAGTTCTCCGATAATCGTTAATCTCACATTCTTCTCCATCAGATCTGGTGTCTCCTTTTGAATAGCCATCACCAATAAACTCATTAACGCTTGTATTTCGTCAGAGGGTCTATTCCAGTTCTCTGTCGAAAAAGTGTATAAAGTCAAATACTTGAGATTCAACAAAACTGCCGCATTCAACACACTTCGGACCGAAACGACTCCTTCCTTGTGACCAAAAGAGCGGTCTTCACCTTTCAATTTAGCCCATCTCCCATTACCATCCATAATGATGGCAATATGCTGAGGTAGATAATTTTGCTCTATTTTTTCTATTAACGACATCTTCAATCCCTAGTTTTAATTAATTAACCCCATTCGACTTAATAACAAGTCTATTTATTCGTCCACTCCAAATTTGGTTAAAGCTAAGTTGTGCCGCAGCCGCTTTTGCTTTGCCTCCAATAAGGAATAAGTTATTATCTTTCGTTACTTGAACAGACGCATATCCACGTGCCTCGAAATCTGTTGGAAGCAGTTTCATTGAGTCAATAGGTGCCCAATTCAATCCATAATCTTTCGATGTGTAAATGGTTTTGATTGCAGAACCTTTGGCATCAATACCACCTATTAGATAGTACGAATCATCATAAGCTGTTAGCGAAGCTCCTTCGCAAGGTGTAAATGCATTGGTAGCATTACCACCCTCTGCCCATGTAAAACCATCGGATGAAATCCAAATACTACCGCTTACGGTATTGTCTTCGCGTTTTCCACCAACTAATAGTAAATTGTTTTCGAACATTAAATCAAATGATCTACGTGCAAAACCTGTTAATGGAAATTTGCTGCTTACTTTATTATCTGATTTATCCCATTTTTGCAAATCTGAAGATTTAGCAAAGTAGTAAAGTCCATTCTCTTTCACGATTACAGAAAGGAAATTAGGCGTAGCACCTAAAATTGCAACCACTTCTTGTGGTGCTTGAGGCTCCTCTACCGTCCAATCTTGACCATTTTTTGTAGAATAAAGTTTTCCGTCTGGTGTTGAAACCACCCACGACTCTTTATATTTACACATTTGAGGTAAGTTTGCCTTTGCTGGAAAGTTAGTTAATGATTGCTGTGTCCATATTTTCAACTGACTTGCAGGAGAGGTGTAAAGTTTTGTTTCGCCTGTTTGCGCTTGTGTATACATATAGTAATGTGCGCTATCGTCAGAAATCAAAACGGTTTGACTTACAAACTCATCTACAACTATAGGATCAAGGTAGTTGGTCCAAACCATTGAGTCTGGCTTCACTTGATGAACATTGATTTGAGCTAAATAACGTTTCGTTGTTACTTGATCTTGTGCATATATAATAAACCATACTGGCTTAGTGAAATCTAATGAATCCACCATATTCCACCAAATCGTATCATTCTTTTCAGTTGTGTCTTCTTTTTCCTTATCTATTAAGGCTGTTTGTACCACTTGAATACCTGCAGCACCCTTTAAGTTCATTGTACAAATTACCTTTTCGTCGATAACAGTACCGTACGCCATTGAGTCTGGGTTATAAATAAGCCCATATCCATCTTTACCATATTGATCTATTGAAAACTTAGTGGAATCAAGTTGTGGTATCGAATCATTCTTCAAGTGAAAACTATACACTTGTGCATCTTTACTTAACTCATAGTTATAATCCAATCCCTCACCAAGACATGACGACAATGCGAGCGCAAAACATCCAGCTATAAATAGTACTATTTTGTTTTTCATTAAAATCTTTTATTTATATAAATACAAGGGTACAAAAGTAGAAACAATTTTCACTTTTCACCCTATTTTACCCATTATTTATAATATTTTAGTTACACACCCTTTCTTTAGTCTTAATAATCATCGTTGAAACAAGTAAATCCAACAAAAAACAGTGCATAACAGATATCTAAATATAACAATATGACAAAACTACTATTCATTACTTATAGTCACTGCACTTAAAGCTTTATCAATCCAAACAAATACACAGAAACGTTAAATAACAAGTGGCCCACTTCTTTTTCTTATGTTTTATAACACCAATCCGAATAAATGCACTATCTTTGCAGTGTAATTAAAAAGAAATAAAAAACTGCTTCTTAAATGGTAAGGAGCGCAAAAAGAAACAAAGATGAAAAAAGAAAAAGGATTTAACGAGATCAGCATGTTACAGTATCAAATTTTACGTTACCAAGCAGCTGGAAATGGTCCAATGTGTCAGTCACTGAATGCAAAAGTCCGCAAATTAATGAGTGAAGCAAATCAATGCATCACACGCAATTAATATTTCGCAATCCAAAAAAAAGAAGCTAGGGCATTCGGCGTGTAAAACGCAGAACGTCCTTTTTTTATGCCCAAATATGAAATTACAGTGTACTAATTATGGATTTATATAATCTTTAAGGGAAACGCGCAGTTGTTTTAATGATTGTCCAATGCGATAAGCGATGGTTTTAGCGGATACTCCAGTTCGGTCAGCAATCTCTTGATACGTACAATCTTCGAAACGATTCAATACAAAAGCTTCTTGAAAATCATGTGGTAGCGCTGTTATTGCATGGTCTATTTGTTGAATCAATTCTTGTTCAACATAAAAATCGGGGTCGTCAAAGGCATTATCAATTTGATCAAAAAGCTTTTCATGTACACGTTGCTTTACTTTCTCGTGTGCCAATTCATTTAAACATCTGTTTTTCACCAATGTAAATAGAAACGATTTAATAGATCCTTCGGGATTCAAAGTCTGTTTATGCTCCCAAATCCAAAGCATAACATCTTGAACAATCTCTTCGGCTGCTGTAGATTCGACAAAGGAGGAGGCAAAACCACATAATGAGGCATAGTAAGTTCGGTATAATGTATCGAACGCACTTTCATCTCCCTGCTGCAGCAAGCTTATGATTTGCTTATCATTCATCATTTTCACCTGATTTAGTCTTTAACATTCGCGTTTCTTTTAAATAATATTGTTTTCGAGAAGCCGAATATAAGGAGTAATTTTGATCTATGAACAAAAAAATCAGTTTTTTTCAAAAAAAGATGTTTTCTCTTTAGTACATATACCTGCTCAACTGTGTTACTTATAGAACATCGAAAAATAAAACAATGGAACAAGATATATTAATTCGTTATATTACCAAACAGGCAACTCCGCTAGAAATAAAGGGTGTCGAAACTTGGTATACATCAGAATATGCCAATAAAAAGGAGCTTGAAGATCTTTATCTGATTATCCAAGCAACTGAAAAGGCTAAAATGATGCGCAGAATTAATATTGAGCAGTCGTTAATCACATGTAAACAGAATATAAAAGAGCGTGCTAAAAAACAAAAAAGGGTTTATCTTTATAAAACCGTGCAACGCATTGCAGCTATTTTATTAATCCCTGTGCTAGTTTTATCAATCGTACTAGCTACACGTAGTACAAAAAACACACAATTGGTAGAAGTACATAGCAATAGCGGTGCTGTCTCTCTATTCGAACTACCTGATGGTTCAAAAATATGGTTAAATGCAGGTGGAAGCTTGCGCTATCCAACAGCTTTCGAAAATGATGTACGCATAGTAGAACTAACTGGCGAAGCTTACTTTGAAGTAGCGAAAAACCCAAACAAACCATTTATTGTTGAAACAACAAACCAATACAGTGTACGTGTGCTTGGCACATCGTTTAATGTATCAGCTTATAATGACGACGACAATATTGAAACCACCCTTGTAGAGGGGTCGGTAGAGCTAAATATTAAACATTCAAACGGAAAAATAATAACAAAATTACTAGAGCCAAACGAAAAGTCTGTTTATTCTATAAAAAACAAAACACTTTCAATTAGCACAGTGGATACTAAATTTGATACTGGTTGGCGTAACGGACAGCTCATGTTTAAAGACACGCCAATGCAGGATGTATTTAAAACATTAGAAAGACATTATAATGTAGTATTTTATATCCAAAATAAAGAAGCAATAAAGGGTACAATAACCGCAAACTTCAAAGATGAAAAACTTCCTCAAGTAATGGAATATCTACAGCTTGCAGTAGCTATTGAATATAAAATGGGAGAAAATAATAGTATCGAAATATCAACACAAAAATAATATATAAAGAGAATCGCCTATGAGAGATTAATTTTTATTACTGAATTACAAAAAACGAGAGAATGTTGACGCATCCTCTCGCTATTTCAGAGATTTTTCAAAACGCTGTTGACGCAGCATTTTTCTCCTCTTATATAAATAATATGTTCGCAAAGTTATCTATATGAGAGGGAAATGATAAATTTTTCACCTTAAATATAAATAATATGCGTATTAAAACATTAACTGGGCATCGATGCCTAAAGGGAGCAATAGCTCTATTATTTTCGTTTATTTCTGTTTTAGGAGCAACGGCACAAACCATTTCTGGTGTTGTAACGGATGCTCTCGATGGCTATGGATTACCAGGTGTAAGTATCCTTGTAAAAGGAACTACGATTGGTACCGTTAGTGATCTGGATGGAAACTACACACTAGAAGTACAAGACGGAAAAGCAATTCAATATAGTATGGTTGGTTATGTAACTGCTGAAGTTGCAGTTAAAAATCAACTAAAAATAGATGTTCAACTAAAAGAAGACACCAAAGCGCTAGACGAAGTTGTGGTTACAGCTTTGGGTATCAAACGTGATAAAAAGGCGCTGGGATACTCTATGAGTGAAATTAAAGGAGACCAACTTACCGAAGCACGCGATCCAAACGTAGTAAATTCTCTTTCGGGAAAAGTGGCTGGTTTGCAAGTAAAGCAATCGGGTACAGGTCCTGCTGGATCTTCACGTATTGTAATTCGTGGAAATAACTCTATTGGAAGTAACAACCAACCACTCGTAGTAGTAGACGGTGTTCCAATTGATAACTTCAGTGGTGGTACTGATGATTTCTGGGGAAACAAAAATATAGATAAAGGTTCTGGTATTTCTGATATCTCTCCTGACGATATCGAAAGCATGTCTGTATTAAAAGGTCCTGCTGCTGCTGCGCTTTATGGTAGTCGTGCTGGTAATGGTGTAGTAATGATTACAACTAAAAAAGGATCTCAACGTAAAGGACTCGGTATCTCTGTAAACTCCAATTTAACATTTGATAATCCAATGGAAACTCCAGAAATGCAAAACATGTATGGACAGGGTTCAGGTGGTGAATTTGACAGAACACAAGCTAATAACTGGGGTGCTCAAATGGATGGTTCGATTGTAGAGAATGGACTTGGAAGCCATGCGTACTCAGCTCGTGACAATAATTTCTACAAAGATTTTATGCAAACAGGTACTACTTGGACTAACAGTATTGATATGAGTACGGGTGGTGAGAATGCAACATTCCGTGCTTCTGCTTCTCGACTTGACAACAAAGGTGTAATTCCTGGAAATGATTTTGATAGAACATCTATCAACTTACGTTCTACTGGTAATTTTGGTAAATATGTATCTTCAGACATGAAAGTTACATACATCAACCAACACTCTAAAAACCGCATCAAACTTGCAGGAGACCCTGACAACTTGTTTTTGAACAACTTACAAACACCTCGAAATGTAGGATTTTCTGATTACAGTGCTTTTGAAAGTACAGGTTGGGCACGTCCTGATGGTAAACCAGCTGCATTTATTGATACACATGCTGCAAATAATCACAACCCATATTGGAGCTCTTTGAAAAACACAAACAAAGATAAAAAAGACCGTTTTATTGGTTTAGCTTCGATTAAAGTTCAGTTTACTGATTGGTTAGATTTGAATTTACGTACAGGTATGGACTTATACACTGTTCAGTATGAAAATACGCATGCTACAGGAACTCCATACTGGCAAAGTACGGGTGATTATAGTGTTGTAAATGAAAAATTCACTGAAAACAACTCGGACTTCTTATTTACAGCTAAAGGTAATTGGAATAAATTTGGTATCGTTGGTGCTTTTGGAGGTAATATCATGTATAGAGCTTCTACATGGCAACGTGCCGAAGCTAATGGTTTAGCAATTCCTGATTTTTATGCCGTCACCAATGGTTTGAACCGCAAAGGAGACTATTCAACAACACGTAAGCAGATCAATTCGATTTACGGAACAGCTTCTTTATCTTGGGACAATTACTTATACTTAGATTTAACTGCTCGTAACGACTGGTCGTCTACACTTCCTAAAGAAAACAGTTCATACTTCTACCCATCAGTAGGTGGTAGTTGGGTATTTACTCAAATGCTTCAACAAATGGATGTGAATACAGGTATTCTTAGTTTTGGTAAAGTGCGCTTATCATGGGCTCAAGTAGGTAATGATACTGACGCTTATATGCTTAGAGACTATATGAATATTGATTATAAAAATGGTGCGCTTGAAGTTAATAGTGCTAATTGGATTGCAAATCCAAACCTAAAAAGTGAAACAATCAATTCTTGGGAAGTTGGATTGGATCTAAAAGCATTCAATAACCGTCTTGGTTTTGACTTTGCATACTACAAGAAAAATGCTAAAGACCAAATCTTGAAAATTGCAGTTCCTGCAGCTACAGGATATAAACAAAAGATGGTAAATGCAGGAAATGTTGAAAACAGTGGTTTTGAAATCGCTTTAACAGGAACTCCCGTACAAACATCTTACGGATTTACATGGGATACTCAATTAAATTGGTCAAAAAATGACAATAAAATCATTGAATTAACAGGTGATACTAAAGAACAAATATTAAGTGATCAATCCGTTACATTCCTTAGAGTAGTAGCACGCGAAGGTGGGTCTTATGGTGATATATACGGATATGGATACCAACGTAATGATGCAGGTCAAATAGTTATTGGAGAAACAGGTGTTCCTTTGAAAACTGATGACATGATAAAATTAGGTAATTTCCAACCAAGCTGGATGGCTGGATGGAGCAATACATTTTCTTACAAAAATATTACTGTAAATGCAATGATTGATATGCGTTACGGTGGTGATGTGTACATGGGATCTATCAAAGTAGGAAATGCAAGTGGAACACTTGCTAATACATTGAACGGACGCGATGGCGATCTAGTTATTCCTGGCGTATTAGCTGATGGTTCTGCAAACAGTAAAAAAATCAGTGCACAAGAATATTGGACAGGTGTTTCAGGTATTACAGAAGAATTTATGTATGATGCAACAAATATCCGCCTACGCGAATTAAGTATCGGTTATTCACTTCCAAATAAATGGTTAGCAAAAACACCTTTCAGCCGTGTTAAATGTAGTTTTGTAGGACGTAATTTATTTATGATCTATAGCAACACAAAAGGATTTGACCCAGAGGCAGCTTATACAACAGGTAATGCTCAAGGTATTGAGTACGGATCTATGCCAACTATGCGCAGTTTAGGTTTCAACCTGAATGTAGCATTTTAATTATCAACCAAAATAATACAGAATACAGATGAAAGCATTCAATATAATAGCAAGCTGCTTCTTATTAGCAGTAAGCACAACAAGTTGCGATTTAACAGGGCTTAATAACAACCCGAATAAACCAACAACAGATGAGAATTACAATTTTGACGATGCGCGTTTAACAACAATCCTAAGAGCTGCACCAACCATTGAAGGAGCAGATTATGAGCAGCGTATCAAAGCATTATCGATCGATATATTTTCACAGATGGTGATTGATGGTGGTGGATGGGATTCGCGTAACTATATCATGAATGATGGTTGGAGTTCTGGTTATTGGGATTTAAACCAAAAATGGATCGCTTCCATTAATATAGCTTTAAGAAATCTTGAAACAAAAGGTACTGAATATACAAATGCCATTGCATGGGCTAAAATATACCGTGTATATGTTCAAAGTCGTGCAACAGATATGTTTGGTCCAATTCCATTCCCTCGTTATGATGGCGAAATTGTAGCAAACCCTCCATATATGTCTGTTGAAGATCAATATAAAGAGTTTTTTACTGAGATTGAAGAGGCGCTTACTTTATTTGACGAGAAATCACCTAATGGTATCTTTATTAATCCAAGTACTGATGTTACATATGGTGGAGATATTGCTAAATGGAAAAAATTTGCCAACTCATTGCGTCTTCGATTTGCTTTACGTTTGAGCGAAGTAAGCGCTGACTTATGTAAAGCTGAAGCTGCAAAAGCTATTGAAGGTGGTGTTTTTATAAGTGATGCTGACAATGCTTATATGCCTCCTAAAAATAATGGTGATTGGGGACAAGATTATAACTACACGATGTTCCAAATCGGTTGGGGTGGACCTCTTAATATGTCTACAACTTTTGAGAAATTGGTAAATAATATTGGAGGTATTCCTTTTCCTAAAGGGCTTAAAACGACAGGTAAAGTTCCTCAAGAGCTAACAAGTACTCCTAAAAACATCGACCCTCGTGCCGTGAAAATGTTCCAACCAGGAGACAAACCTGAATGGATAGGATTAGAGCCAGGACCTAAAAAATCGGAGATGGATGCAGGTAAATACACTGCTGATTATTATCCTGAATTAGGTTTCTTAATGAAAGATGGACAGCAATATAAAGGAAGACCTTATGATCTATTCCTTTTTTCAGAAGTTTGCTTCTTAAAGGCAGAAGCAATAGCACGTGGATTTATTACAGGTAATGCTAAATCAGAATATGAAAATGGTGTTCGTGCATCTTTCAAACATTGGAACGTAGAAAATCAAGTTGATACTTATTTAACTTCTACCGAAAAGAATGTTGCAGGTACAAGTGCTAGCTATACAGATGCAGTTGGTGCAGGTAATACAGTACTTGAAAAAATTATGACACAAAAATATCTTGCAAACTTCCCAGATAACTCTTGGGAGGGATGGAATGATAAACGCAGATTAAACCTACCTCGCTTTGATGTGCCATTGTATCGCGTTGAATCTAAAGAAACGACTTATAATAATTCGAATAAAAATGTATTAGATCCAACTAACTTTATTAAGCGTATGCAATACCCAACGAATGAGATTAGAATTAATCTCGATGAGTATAAAAAAGGAGTTGCTTTATTAGAAGGAACAGATGTTTCTTCAACTAAACTTTGGTGGGATATAAATTCAAATTATTGTACTTCGAAACAATAATTAATCCAATATCGAATCATAGTAACTTACAATAAGTTACTATATATTCTAAATAAAGTAGGTTTTATCACTTTAACATAGTGATAAAGCCTACTTTTTGCTATTTTATAATGCTACATACAAAATTTCATTTAATTTTACAAAACAAAACTAGACTCATTGAAATTGAAGATATTTATGAAGCATATAATCACATTTATTCTTTTGATCTTACCACTCTTTATCCTGTCAGCACAAAAGGATATATCATCAGAAATGAAACTTTCTGAGGCGTTATCTTATATAGAGGGGGCTACAGACTATTCCTTTATCTACAATTCGCAAGCCATTGATATTAATCAGACTACACAATTTAATCAAGAATCACTTAAAAAAAGAAATTTCTTCACTTTATTAATCAACCTTTTCGACAAAAGTGATATTGCATACACTATCGTAAATAAACAGATTATACTTACAAAAAAAGAGTCGCTGATTCCTTTGCATCAAGCCAAATATAACAAAGTATTTGGTGATGTCGTTGATGCTAATAATCGTGCAATACCTGGAGCTATTGTCCTTATTAAGGGAACTCACTTAGGTACAAGTAGTAATGTAAAAGGCGAATTCACACTACAACTCACCAAAGGTAATTCGATTGCAGTTTCTCTTTTAGGGTATCAAACAACAAATAGAAAATACACAGGAGAAGATTCTCTCCACATTATACTAAAAGAAAGCACACACTCTTTAGATGAGATTGTGATCACAGCACTCGGAATAGAAAAAGAAAAAAGAACACTTACCTATGCCACACAAAAAATTGAAAGCAAAGAAACATCCCTCATTAAAGAGTCTAATCTTATGAATACACTTGCTGGTAAAATATCAGGGGTACAGATATCTCGCAGTGCATCGGGCATTGGTGGAGCTGTTAAGGTATCAATCCGAGGAAACCGTTCGGTTACAGGAAATAACCAACCTCTCTATGTTATCAACGGGGTACCGATTTTAAATAGTAATTATGAGCAAATAGCGACTGCTATTGGTGGTGTCGCAGATTCAGGCAACAAGAGTGGAAGTGATGGTATATCGGCAATTAACCCTGATGATATTGAAAGTTTGACAATACTTAAAGGTGGATCGGCTGCAGCATTGTATGGTATGCAGGCTTCAAATGGTGTAGTCCTTATTACATTAAAACAAGGTATAGCCAATCAAACAACCGTAAATTACAACTCGACGATCTTGGTAGACCAAGCCATCTCGTTACCCAAACTACAAAGTGGCTATGGATCTCTTAAAAATTCAAATAATAGTTGGGGGAATAAACTTGCTCATAAAGCAACAGACAACATAAGCGATTTCTACCAAAATGGATTCACATCGATCCAATCGGTTTCTGTTTCGGGAGGTAATGAGATGTTGCGCTCCTATCTTTCGTACGCAAATACAACGACTAATGGCATTATTGAAAATAATAAACTAAGCAAACATAACATCAGCCTACACGAGTCTGCCTCGTTTTTCGAGAATAAACTCTCTATAGATGGTAATATTACTTTAGTATCTCAGCGCATTAAGAACAGACCTACCCCTGGTGGTTTATATATGAATCCTTTAGTTGGACTCTACACATTCCCTCGTGGAATGGATATTACACCCTACAAGGATGATTTTGAATTATACAACGAAGATCGTAATATGCCTATCCAAAATTGGCATACAAACATTAACGAATATCAACAGAATCCCTACTGGTTGACCAACCGAATACAGACTACAGAGAAACGAATACGTGCCTTAGCCTCTATCGCTGCCAACTTAAAAGTCACTCCTTGGCTAAATATTCAAATGCGTGGAACTAACGACTATATTAGCGATGATTTCCAACAAAAAATATATGCCTCTACCTCTCCAAGTATTGCTGGTGAGAATGGGCGGTATATTGATTTCAGTAGTACAGAAAGTCTTCTTTATGCCGATATATTAGCCCTTATCAATCAAAAATATGAGAATTGGGAGTTTAATATCGGAATGGGTGGTAGCATTTCGGATCATAAGAATACAACGCTACGGTTAGACTCTAAAACCGCCTCGCTCCACTACCCTAACGTATTTACTGTTGCAAATATTAATTTCTCGTCTAATGCCTATATTGAAGAAAAAAACAATGAACATAAACAGATCCAATCCCTTTTTGGTACAGCTCAGATTGGCTACAACGACCAACTATTTCTTGACCTCACAGCACGTAACGATTGGTCTTCGACACTAGCCTACACTAAAAATGCAGCTAATGGGTTTTTCTATCCTTCTATCGGATCCTCTTGGATTATCAATCATTCATTCAATTTACCCAACTGGATCTCTCTTGCCAAACTACGTGCCAGTTGGAGCCATGTAGGAAATGATCTTCCAATCTATGTAAGCAATCCCACGAGCGAAATTACTGCTGGTGGTGGCATTATTACAAACGACAAAGCCCCCTTTGACGAATTAGAGTCTGAAAGAAATGAATCCATCGAATTGGGTGCTGCTTTAAATCTATTTGCCAACCGTTTTTATATAGATGCAACTTTCTATAAAACGAATACTAAAAATCAACTCTTCACCCTACCTGCCCCTGCTGGTGCTGCATACAAATATTATTATGTGAATGCTGGAGATATACAAAATCAAGGTGTTGAGATTATAATGGGAGGAACACCCATCTTTAACACACATTTTACATGGAATAGTGAAATAAACTATGCAACCAATAAAAACAAGGTAAAAGCACTCCACCCAGACCTCCCTATCTTTATCTATGGAGACGAAGGATTTTCGTCTACCTATTCAATGCGTTTAGTAGAAGGTGGGGCATTTGGTGACATCTACGGAAAGGCCTTTAAAAGAGATAAAAACGGCACGATCATTTACAATGATGAAGGGTTACCAGTAACAACAGGAAACGGAAATACAGCCAAAGTTGGTAATTGTAATCCCGATTTTATGTTGGGTTGGAACAATCAATTCAAATATAAAAATGTCTCATTATCCTTTTTAATTGATGGTAGATTCGGAGGTGAGATACTCTCCCAAACAGAAGCCCTATTAGATGAATTGGGTGTAAGTGAAAGATCTGGATATGATAGAGATAACTATAGTGTTACACTTGAAGGAAAAAAAATACAAAATGTAAAAGAGTTCTATCAACATATTGGTGGGCGTAGTGGCGTTACCGAAAATTATATGTTTGATGCCACAAACATACGCCTTCGCGAACTCTCCATTGGATACAGCTTGCCCAAACAGTGGATGCTGCGAAGTGGTATATTCAAGCAAGTTCAACTCTCATTGATTGCACGTAATCTATTTTTTTTCTATAAACCTGCACCATTCGATCCAGATATGATACTCTCTACGGGAAACGACAATCAAGGGATTGATGTATTCGGTATTCCTACCACTCGTAGCATAGGATTCAGCATTCAAGCAACCATTTAATAACGTGAAAAAATGAAACTAATACACATCAGATTACTCATAATCGCCATCAGTTGCATGGCGTGCACCAAAAATTTCGAAACATTTAACAGCGACGAAACAGGCTTTAGCGAAGAAGAGAAAGAGTACGACTACAATCGATATGGCATTCCACTGCGAATAATCCAACAAGGAATCTACTTTAATTACGACTGGGGAAAGGGTAAAAACTGGCCTTTCCAAATGATGCAAAATCTGAATGCTGATATGTTTTCGGGCTATATGCACGACTTTACACCTTTTAATGCTGGACTCTCTAATTCCGTCTATAATCTAAATAATAGTTGGAATGGTGCGCTGTGGGAAAACACTTATGGCTATATCCTTACAGAAATAAAAAAATCTGAAGACTTAACACAGTATACCTATCCAGAACTTTTTGCCGTTACCAAAATTCTAAAAGTTGAAGTTATGCATCGTGTATCAGATATATATGGGCCCATTGTTTATACGCACTTTGCATCTGCACTTACAGGTGTAGTACCCGACTCGCAAGCAGAGGCTTACCAAGCATTTTTCAACGATTTAGAGCAAGCAATCCTCATATTAAGAGTAGAAAAAGATCAAACACTCTTCCATAAATTTGATATGATAATGCCTGTAGGACAAAAAGGAGTAAGGCAATGGCTTCAATTTGCAAACTCGTTACGTTTACGCTTAGCCCTACGTATAGCAATGGCAAATCCTATTTTAGCAAAGCAACAAGCTTTAGCTGCTTTAAACCCAAACAATGGAGGGGTGTTAGCAATGGCAAATGAAGTAGTTGCCGTATCTACCAATGGAACAGGTTATACAAACCCACTAGGTGTTATTAACCATACATGGGGCGAAGTTTCAATGAATGCGAATATGGAGTCTATTTTAACTGGATACAAAGATCCACGCTTACCATATTATTTTAATACCTCAACTGGGGGCATTTGTAAAGGTCTATACAAAGGGATCAGACAGGGTACGGGATTCAATCACATAAAATACAGAACACATTCTAACAGTACGGTTGCACAAAATACGGATGCTATACTCATGAGTGCTTCTGAGATATGGTTTTTACGAGCTGAAGCGGCGCTTAGAGGATGGACTTCGGAATCTGTTGCCCATTGTTACGAACAAGGTGTTATAGAATCTTTTGTACAATGGGGAGCAAAAAATGCCGAAGAGTATTTAAAAAGCAATGCCAAAGCCAACGACTACATAGATGCCTTTGACTCATTTTACAATATTAAAGCTCAATGCCAAGTCTCCCCCCGATGGGATGAAACAGCCACGAATGAAACAAAGCTAGAGAAAATAATCACACAAAAGTGGATTGCCTGCTATCCTGATGGTTGCGAAGCGTGGGCAGAACAGCGTCGCACAGGATATCCACGTCTGTTCCCCGTATTGACTAATAAAAGTGATGGAAAGATAGATACAAAAGTGATGATTAGACGCCTCAACTTCCCCGTTATTATTACCACAGCAGATCCAAGCCAATACACTATGCTATGCGAAAAGTTAAACGG
>CAMQTD010000001.1 GCA_947036995.1 uncultured Parabacteroides sp. | reverse complement strand
ATGCTGATCTTGTAAAAGATGGTATTATGCTATATGATACAGGTAATCATATCTTATCTAAGCCACAACAGCTTTCGCATGAAAGAATAAGGGATATTGCACAAGAAGAGTTTGATGAGTGTGTTGATGACGCAAATGAATTTTTAGTTGATGGATGTAATGCTTATGAACGTGGGAAATATAAACATGGAGCTTTTCAGCTACATCAAGCGTGTGAAAAATACTATAAGGCTATAAATCTAGTTTTCGATAATTACCGTCCAAAATTTCATGATCTAGAAGATTTGAGAACCGAGGTAATAGATTATTCACAAGAGCTATTTACATTGTTTCCCCGACATAGATCTCCTATCCGTGAATCACATTCGTTTGAAGAGCGTTGCTACGATCTACTCATTAGAGCCTACATTGAATCTAGGTATAATCCAAACTTTGTGGTTCTCAAAGAAGAATATGAGTATATGCTAAAGAAAACAGCAGAATTAAAAGATATCACCCTGCGCATTTGTACAGAACAAATCAAGGCGTATGATTTGTTGATTGAGTCAAAATAAAGCAATTGTTGCAATAGATGGAGCATGTAATCCAAATAGTATAATCTCCTCTCGCTTTATCTTTTGAGTAATTAGAAATATGCACGGAATCTATTTCTATATTTTCTAAAAATAACTTTAGAAAATAATCATCCATTTGGAGTGACACCTTAAGTAATAGAAAACGGAATATTAAAACACATTTATTATAGAATATAGATAATAAATATCTGCACACTTAATAACTTGATTTATACGAAATAAAAGTATTATATTTGCAATTCATAAATTGTAAATATAATGAGTTCATCGATTAAATCGCAAGATATTTTAATTCTTCTATATCTGTTAACTTTACGGAAGAAGTGGATACAGATAGAGGTGGCAAAGGCTTTATTGATTAGCCCTGCTGAGGTTTCTAATGCAATGAACCGCTGTGTTATTGCTGGATTTATTAATACAGATAAAAACCGAATAAATAAGCTCGCTATAAGAGAGTTTTTAATTAGTGGCTTGAAATATACTTTCCCAGCTGAAATTTCAGCTAAAGTTCGAGGCATTGCAACAGCTCACTCAGCATCTCCAATCAAGGAAAGTATCGCAGAAGGTAGCGATATTTACGTATGGTCTTACTATCTTGGTACTCGCAGAGGGTATGGAGTATCACCTCTCTACAAAACTGTTCCTAAAATTATTGGCAATAATACTGAATTGTACGAACTGTTAGTTATTGTTGATACGCTACGTATTGGTAAAGCTCGAGAGATAGAAATTGCAATAAATGAACTTAATAAACGATTGAACAATGTCTAAAAATATAGAAATGCTCACTGTTGTAGTTAATGGATTGGGCGAAATGAAAAATGAAGTAGTTTTTGTTGGTGGTTCTGTTGCCGAACTTTATGCTGATGACCCAGCATCGTCAGACATTAGAGCCACACTTGATATCGATTGTGTTATTGAGATTAGTAGTCGTATGCGATACAATGAGTTAGAAGAGCGACTCCGCGCAAAAGGGTTTCGCAATGATATGACTCAAGGCGCACCTATTTGCAGGTGGCTTTATAAGCGTGTAATTGTTGATGTAATGCCAATTGATGAAAATATTCTTGGATTTACTAATCAATGGTATAAAGGCGGAATAGAACATAAAACAATATGTATTTTGCAAAATGACACAGAGATTTTTATATTTCCTACACCATACTATTTGGGTACTAAATTTGAGGCAGTGCTTTCACGAGGTGGTGACGACCTTCGTACAAGTCACGACTTCGAAGATATAATTTATATATTGGATAACGTGACAAATATAGTGGAGCAAATATTAAATACGGAAGAATCTTTAAAAAAATACCTTATAGATCAATTTGAAATTCTACTTTGTAATCCCAATATTGAAGAGGCTATCGAGTGTGCATTACCCTATGGATCTGATGAAAGAGTGAATTACATTATTGATATTTTACGTTATGACTATCTATGATTATAATGCTTTTGACACACTTTGTATATGTGGAGATATACATGGAAAATTTCAAACATTGATGTTTGAAATTAAGCGTCTTAGGATTGAAAACTCTGTAATTATTGTTGCAGGAGATTGCGGTATAGGCTTTGAAAAGGAAGCTCATTATCTTCAGGTATACAACAAACTAAGTAAAACACTTGATACGACTAATAATATTCTGCTCTTGGTTAGGGGTAATCACGATGACCCAACGTATTTCAGCGGTGGTAGGATAGATTTTGAGAGAATGAAAACCATCCCTGATTACTCTATTATTAATATTGCCCATAAAACAGTGCTTTGCATTGGTGGAGCAATTTCTGTAGATAGAAAAAACCGTTTAGAGACCATGTGCCTTAATGAACTCAAAGGGAGAACTACACAGCCACTTTATTGGAAGAATGAAGCTCCTGTTTTTATTAATGATGTTTTTGAGGGATTCCGAGAAATGAATATAGATACGGTAATCACGCATACCTGTCCATCATTCTGTTACCCTATTGATAAATCAGGCATAGAGAATTGGTTGTCCGAAGACTCTGAGCTTCGCATAGACCTTGATGAAGAACGTAAATTGATAGACAAAATATACGAACGTTTAAAGGTCGATAATCACCCTATAAAACACTGGTACTATGGTCATTTTCATAAATCAAATAACGAATTTATTGATGATATTCATTTCACTCTTCTTAATATTATGGAACTAAAGAGTATTTAAGATAACATATAAATATTCATTCTTCTTTAATACGATATCGACATATACGACATTTGCAAACAAACTACATTACAAGACAAAGGCATTTAAACATTATTCAACGTCTGTTTAAATGCCTTTTATATTATATCCCCAAACTTTCGCGATAGAAATCTAACGACTCTAAGATAAGTTCTTTGCTTGCTGTTTGGTTGATTTGAATCTCGCCGATATTGGATAGGAGGGTGAAATTGATTACACCCGCTTCGTTCTTTTTATCGTGAGACATAAGTTCATACAGTGTATCATACGATTTGCAATCAAAGAAGAATGCAGGGTAGTATGATTTAATGTAGTGAACCATTTGAGAGAGATGTTCTAACGGAAAACCGCATAAACGGTGTGATAGGTAGAGTTCGCTAATCAATCCCAATGCGATGGCATGACCATGCAGTAAGGGTTGGTTTAGTTGAAAAGAGAGGCTTTCGAAGGCATGCCCTATGGTGTGCCCAAGGTTTAGCGCCTTGCGTATACCTTTTTCGTAAGGGTCGGCAGCTACTATTTCTTCTTTAATCAGCACCGAAGCGTCGGCTAATGCACCCAGGTGGGCATAGTCTAACGTATTCCAATCAAATGAGAGAACCGATTTATAAGTCTCGGTAGAATGAATCAGTGCATGCTTAATCATTTCAGCATAACCCGAAAGTAAATTCTCTGTATCTAATGTGCGTAGAAAGTGCGAATCGATCAATACACACAACGGTGCATGAAACGAACCAATCTCATTTTTAAGCCCATTGAAGTTGATTCCTGTTTTGCCACCAACGGCTGCATCTACCGAAGCCATTAATGTAGTGGGGATATTAATCACCTGCATACCGCGCTTAAACGTAGCAGCAGCAAAACCACCCATATCAGTAATCATTCCTCCACCAATATTGACAAGGAGCGAATTTCTGGATGCACCCTCGTTAGAGAGGCGCATCCAGATGTGAGAAACTTGTTCCAGACTTTTATGCGTATCACCTGCTTGAACCTCTATCAGCGGGGCATTGGCTATGGCTTCGACATCTTTCAATAAGGGATAGCAATATTGAGTTGTATGCGTATCTGTTAATACAAACAGTTTGTCGTACGATGTAGACGCTAATAGCGCGTTTAATTCTGATTGAATGTCTTTACAGATAATTACTTTTTGGTCTGTCATTGTTTATTTATTGTTTAAGTCCTGCAGCTTCAAGAATAGCATCTGCAGCAATCGTTAATCCTTTTTCGTTTTTACCTCCAGCTGTAGCGAAGTGAGGCTGTCCGCCACCACCACCTTGGATGTGTTTAGCACCAGCCTTGATTAGTTGGGCTGCATTGAGTCCGTCTGCTACCAATTCGTCGCTTAACATAACCATTAGTTGAGGTTTTGCTTCGCTCAAGATTGCACCAATGAAACAAACTTTACCTGTAAGTTCGCCCTTGATTTGGAAGGCTACATCTTTCATGATCTCAGCATCAGAGACACCAGTCATTAAAATACATTGTACGCCATTGATCTCAACAACCTTTTCAAGCAGTGCTTGTTTTACTTGAATCGCTTTCGCTTTCATGTATGCTTCAACTTGCTTTTTCAACTCTGCATTTTCGTCGATAGACTTCTTAATGGCTTGCGTGATGTTTGGCATATTGTTAAGCATACTGCGGATTTCGCGAATCGTATCTTGCTGTTCGTACAAGAATGCTTCGGCACCTTCGGCTGTAACAGCTTCGATACGGCGTACACCTGCAGCGATAGAGCTTTCGCCAATGATACGGAATGCACCAATCATACCTGTTGCAGGGATGTGTGTACCTCCACAAAGTTCGATAGACTCTCCGTAACGGATTACACGTACTTCGTCTCCATATTTTTCGCCAAATAGGGCCGTAGCACCCATCTTTTTTGCTTTTTCGATCGCTACAGCGCGTTGCTCATCCAATGGATGATTGGCACGAATCTTAGCCGAAACCAACTGTTCTACTTGGCGGATCTCCTCTTCTGTCATCTTTTGGAAATGAGAAAAGTCGAAACGAAGTAGGTTTGGCGATACGTACGAACCTTTTTGCTCAACATGTGTGCCTAATACCTCGCGCAATGCTTCGTGTAGTAGGTGTGTTGCTGTATGGTTACATTCGCTTTGGATGCGTTTTGTCTTGTTGATTGTAGCACGGAATACGGCTGTTGGGTCTTGAGGCATTTTAGCTAAGAAGTGAACCGATAGGTTGTTTTCTGATTTCGTATCAATAACATCAATCGTTTCAGTGTCGCTAACCAATACACCTGTGTCTCCTACCTGTCCACCCATCTCGGCGTAGAACGGTGTGCTGTCAAGTACGATTTGGAATAGCTCTTTATTCTTTTGTTTGATCTTGCGGTAACGTAAAATTTCTACATCAGCCTCAAAGATATCGTATCCAATGAATTTGCTGTCACCCTCTTTCAGGATTACCCAGTCGCCAGTTTCGATAGCAGCAGCACTACGTGCACGCTCTTTTTGCTTTTGCATCTCGGCATTAAACTCGTCGATGTTTACCTCCATACCGTTTTCACGTAAGATAAGCTCTGTTAGGTCTAATGGGAAACCAAATGTATCGTTTAATGTAAAGGCAGCTCCACCGCTAATGCAGTTTTTGCCAGCAGCTTTAGCTTCGTCCATCTGTTTGTCTAACATGCGGATACCAGTCTCCAAGGTGCGTAGGAATGATTCTTCCTCCTCTTTAATCACCTTCTCAATCAATACCTTCTGTGCAGTTAGTTCTGGATATGCATCACCCATAGTCTCGATCAACACAGGAAGTAGGCGATACATAAATGCCTCTCTACGTCCTAAGAATGTATATCCATAACGTACGGCACGACGTAAAATACGGCGAATCACGTATCCAGCTTTTGCATTAGAAGGCAACTGCCCATCTGTGATAGAGAATGCAATGGTACGGATATGATCTGCAATTACGCGCATGGCGATATCTTGCTCATTGTTTTCTCCGTATGTAGTGCCCGATATGTGAGCGATTGTTTTTAGGATCGGTTGGAATACATCCGTATCGTAGTTCGATGTTTTGCCTTGTAGCGCCATACATAAACGCTCAAATCCCATACCTGTATCAATTACACGTGCAGGAAGTGATACGAGTGAACTATCAGCCATGCGGTTAAATTGCATAAATACAAGGTTCCAGATCTCAATCACTTGTGGGTGATCTTGGTTTACAAGTGTAGCACCATCTACCAATGCACGCTCTTCGTTAGGGCGGATGTCGACGTGTATCTCAGAGCAAGGTCCACAAGGGCCTGTATCTCCCATCTCCCAGAAGTTATCATGTTTGTTTCCGTTGATGATTTGGCTTAACGGAAGGTATTGCTCCCAATAGGCAGCAGCTTCGTTGTCGCGCGCTAATCCCTCTTCAGGATTTCCTTCAAAAACGGATGCATATAGGCGGTTTGGATCCAATTTTAATACTTCAACAAGATACTCCCAAGCCCAATCAATTGCATCTTTCTTAAAGTAGTCGCCAAAAGACCAGTTACCAAGCATCTCGAACATGGTGTGGTGATAGGTATCGTGACCAACCTCTTCTAAATCGTTATGCTTACCGCTTACACGAAGGCATTTTTGAGAATCGGCTATACGTGAGTATTTAATGGGTACATTACCTAAAATGATATCTTTAAACTGATTCATACCTGCATTGGTAAACATCAATGTAGGATCTCCTTTTACCACCATCGGGGCAGAGGAAACAATTTGGTGACCTTTCGAAGCAAAGAATGCTTTGAACGATTCACGGGTCTCTTTTGCTGTCAACATAAAATTCTATTATATATAGTTCTCGTTAATATTCTGAAAAACAATTTGCAAAAGTACGGCATTTTATTATTTTTGTATCTATCTAAACTGATAAATTATTCATAATGATATTCAAAAGACGTAAAACATACTATTTATACAACCCAAACACCCTTAATTACGAGCGTGTGTATCCCTCTAGGCGTGAAAAGCTACGAATAGTTGTTCGGCACTTATCTATAGGGGTTGTTCTCGGTTTGCTATTCTTTTTCCTTATGATTTACTATATTCCATCGCCAATGGAATCGTTAATTAAAAAAGAAAATAAATTGCTTGTAACACAATATGAAGTACTATCTTTGCGGTTGAATGAGGCGTTGGAAGTGTTGGATGAGGTGCAGATTAGAGACGAAAAACTTTACCGTACCATATTTCAAGCAGATTCGATTCCGGCATCAATTCGTAAGCCAGGCTTTGGCGGAACGAATCGGTACGAACATTTGATGAATTTGCAAAATCATGAACTAATTGTATCCGCTTCGCAAAAGGTAGATATGCTCTCGAAGCAACTTTACATTCAATCTAAATCGTTGGATGAGTTGATTGCGTTGGGCAAAAGCCAAGAGGAGAGATTGAAATGTATACCAGCCATTCAGCCTATTTCGAATAAAGATTTAAAGCGTACAGCCTCAGGTTATGGTATGCGCATGGACCCAATCTATCGAACCCGAAAGTTTCATGCAGGAATGGACTTCTCTGCTAAAAAAGGAACTGATATATATTCGACTGGAAATGGACGTGTTATCTATGCAGGATGGAAACAAGGGTATGGTAAGTGTGTTATTATTAATCATGGATACGACTATAAAACGTTGTATGCACATATGAATAAGTTCAAAGTACGTGTGGGGCAGAAGGTTTCTCGTGGCGAAGTGATTGGCGAAGTGGGTAACACCGGAAAGTCAACAGGCCCTCACTTACATTACGAAGTATTAGTGAATGGTAGAAATGATAATCCATCAAAGTATTACTATATGGATCTTTCGCCAGAAGAGTATGACCGTATGATTCAGATTGCCGAAAATCATGGACAGGTAATGGATTAAAAATGAATATGCTATGACGAATAAGAAAAGCGAGAAAGATTTTAAACTCTATTACTCTATAGGTGAGGTTGCAAAGATGTTTAATTTAAACGATGCAACCCTTCGTTATTGGGAAAAGGAGTTTGATAATATTATCAAACCGAGGAAAACCAATAGCGGTACTCGCCTATATAAAAAGGAGGATATCGAAGATATTCGCTTGATTCACTACTTGCTTAAAGAGAAGAAGCTAACCATTGCTGGCGCTAAGCAGAAGCTAAAAGAGAATAAAGATTCTGCGGTTAAGAATGAGGATATTGTACACAAACTAAAAGGAATAAAAGGAGAACTTCTTTTATTAAAAGAAGCATTTGACGTATTACAACCTGATTGATTTAGATATCATGAAAAGCGTGAGAAATGAAAAAGGAGTGTTTTTGACACTTCTTTTTCATTTTCTTTGCAATATAATCAAACGTGTAATTGACTTATTGAAAGCTTTTAATCAACCATCTTTTTTTGAATAAAAAACCTAGTAAATTAAATTTTAATTACGTACCATGCGTATACTCTATATTCTAATTTTTCTTTACACTTTTGTAACACCTATCTACCCCATTTACTTTAAACATATTGGAATGAAAGAGGGGCTTCCTCAAATTAGCGTCATGTCTATTTATCAAGATGAATTAGATCGCATGTGGTTTGGTACATTAGAGGGTGTGAGTATGTTCAATGGCGAACGTATCGTCCAGTTTAAACCCTCTAAAAACGACCTGCAAACCGATCGATTTATTCATAACGATAATCGGGGCATTGTTGGAGATCGAAAAGGATCAATCTTTTTTCAATCAGGTTTTTCGCTGGTGAAGTATGATGTCAAACAAGCACGTTTCTCTCTGTTACACGAGAAAAATGTATATAGTCTACTTTATCACCAAAATCAATTATTGATTGGTGGAAGAGATTCTGTTTCATTATGGAACGAAGAGACACAGAAATTAGAGCTACTATTTACACTCGGCTGCAACCGTTGTAACGTTCAAAAAATTCAAAAAACAGATAATGGTGTTTATTGGATAGGAACAAACAAAGGGCTATATGCCAAAGCACCACAAAAAGCACCACGATTAGTTATTCCTAACGAAGATATTACAGAAATAACCCCCGATTCGTACGGAAACCTTTGGGTTGGTACACGCATGAATGGTCTTTTTAAAATAGATAGGTATGAGCAAATTACCGAATTCAAAGCAAACAGCAGCAAGAAACGTACCATCTCTTCGAATCAAATCAGACAAATCGTTGAAGATAACGAAGGAAATCTTTGGATAGGAACGTTTACCGGACTTAATAAATTGAATCTCTCTACAGGAGAATTTACATATTACACCAAAGATGTGTTACCAGGAAGCCTAACACATGCCTCTATATTCTCTGTCTATAAAGACAAGCAAGGCTCTATTTGGGCAGGTACCTATTATGGCGGTGTGCATTATTTTAATCCAGAGCTAGACCAATTTACGTACTATCCAGAAAATGAGAATCGAGACGATTGTGTTAGCAATTCGTACGTTGGGCACATGGTAGAAGACAAGCGTGGCGATGTATGGATCTGTACCGAAGGCGGAGGTCTAAACCGATTGAATCGGAAAACAAAAAAGATGGATCACTTTCTATCCAGTGCAACCACCAACAGCATTGCGCATAATAACCTGAAATCTATCGAATATAGTGCTAAATACGATAAGCTTTATATTGGAACACATACCGGCGGTCTCTCAATCTTAGATATACCATCAGGACGTTTTCAGAACCTATACACCAACAATTCTGATTATGCCGCACAAGCAGGAGACGTGGTGATACAAACGAAAATGCTCAATCAAGACTCGTTAGTAATAATGACACGTACAGGGCTTTTTTGTTTAGACCTACAAACAAATAACCTCTCCACACTTTTTAATCAAGAGATATCGCTTTATATTGGAGCAAACTTCTTTATTGATACGAATCATAATATATGGATTACGAGGGGCTTTTCGGTACTCAGAATAAATATATACGATCCAAAGGATCAAACAAAATATGTATGCGGTTCGCATGGGCTAGCTAATTTTGAGGTAACAAGTATCTTTGAAGATCATCGCAAGCGCATATTTCTTACCACATTAGGAGCAGGGATATATCGCTACGATCCAAAAACGGATCACTTTGAAAACTATGCAAAGGAGGATAACTTGTTGATGAGTAACTTCTGTTACAACATAAAACAATCCATCCAAGGCTATTTAGTTATATCTACAGATAAGGGTGTCACATTTTTGGATACCGATGCAGGTATAGCACGCGCTATTGATTTGCAAACAGCACTGCCTATTTCAGGAATAGATATCGGGAGTGGCTTATTGGTTTGTAGCAATGGCGAGATCTTTGTAGGAGGAATTGATGGGCTCTCTTCGTTTTACGAAGAGGAGGTATTTACCCCGATGAAACCCTACAACCTCTATTTCTCTAATTTGTATGTAAATGGAGAGATTGTTGCACCAAACGACGATCATGGGATATTAAACGCATCACTACCCCACGCATCGGCCATACGACTGAATTACGATCAAAACAATTTTGCCATTGATTTTGCATCAACCAACTATGTGAGTACATTAACCAAGCAAGTATTTGAATATAATCTAAAGGGTTTCGATCAAAAATGGCTGACGCTGAATCAAACACGCATAACATATACAAACCTGAATCCAGGCACTTATACATTGCTTGTTAGGGAGAAAGCAATAAACCCACAGCATCCAAATGAGGCAATCGCGTTAGTGATCGAAATCACTTCGCCTTGGTATGCCAATACTGTTGCCTATGCGATTTATCTCCTATTATTTATTTTGATTGTCTATTTTTATATCCATTCCAAACAAATTCGCCTCGTCTTGCAAACATCATTGGCACTTGAGCGCCGCGAAAAGCTGCAAATAGCCGAATTAAATAAAACGAAGATACAGTTTTTCTCCAATATTTCGCACGAATTCAGAACGCCCCTAACCTTAATCATCTCGCAACTAGAACTGCTTTTACAGCAACGCTTGTTACCACCTACAACGCATAATAAGTTGCTGAAGGTGTATAAAAATAGTACGCAGCTGCAAGAGTTGATAACCGAACTACTCGATTTTAGAAAATTAGAAACCGGAAGCGTTGCTTTAAAGGTATCCAATCAAGACCTTGTACCCTTTTTGCGTGATCTGCATGAAACCTTTCAAGCATATGCAACAATGCATCGCATAACATATACATTTACGACCAATCAACCATCCATAGCTTGCTGGATTGATCCCAAACAAATGCGTAAAGTAGTGAGTAATTTAATATCCAATGCCTTCAAGTTTGTCTCCAAAGATGGTAAGATTGAACTCTTTGTCGAAGAGAGTGCCGATGCGATCTTAATCAAAGTGATTGATGATGGAAGTGGGATAGAGCAAAAGGATATTCCTTATATTTTTGATTGTTTCTACCAAGCTACCGAGGGAGCTGCTGCACCAACCAATACACATAGCACAGGTATCGGACTGTCGTTAACAAAGAGTATTGTAGCGTTACATCAAGGATCTATTCAAGTAGAAAGCACACCAGGATATGGATCAATCTTTATTGTATCTCTGCAAAAAGGTAAATCTCATTTCATGGATGCAAATATTCAATTTGAAGAGGCTTGCGATCAGCATACATTTGTACAAGAACAAATCGAAATCGAAGAACTACCTGCCGAAGAGCTTCTTGATACCAATCACGTAAAACCCAGACTGCTTATTGTCGAAGATAATGAAGAGCTACTGACTGTTTTGAGCAATCTATTTTCGCCAACCTATCAAGTGCTATTGGCATGCAACGGACAAGTGGGATTAGATATGGCATTAGCAGAACGCCCCGATATTATTCTAAGTGATGTGATGATGCCCGAAATGTCGGGTACAGTATTATGTGCAAAGATTAAAACGAATATCGAACTTTCGCACATCCCAGTTGTGCTGCTTACGGCGCTAAGCTCCGACGATCAAAGCATCATCGGTTTCCAGCGTGGTGCCGACGATTATGTAACCAAGCCGTTTAAATCTAAAGTGCTAGTAGCACGTTGCAATGCATTGGTTCGGAATCGAATTCTTTTACAAAATAGGTTCAATAAACAAGATGATTTTGATCCCCAACTATTGGCAACTACGCCACTTGATCAGCAGTTTTTAGATACGGTAAGTCAAATTATAGAATCGAACCTCAGTAATGCAGATTTTGATATAAATCAATTAGCCAAAGAGTTAGCGCTGAGTCGGAGTTCTCTTTATGCGAAGTTTAAAAGTTTAACAGGTACTACGCCGAATGAGTTTGTACAAACCTGCAAGCTTAAACGTGCAGCAACGCTTTTACGTAATAATCCCACGTACCAAATAACAGATATCGCCGAGATGTTGGGTTTTGGTTCGTCTCGTTATTTTACCCGCTGCTTTAAAGCACAATATCAAATGACACCGATCGAATATAGGAAAAAAGCATAAGCATCGAAGCCCTACCTTGTACGGTTGCACCTCTTCACTCTTATTATGTGGATTGTTGTTGTTGTGTTTTTTTCTTGGATGGAGACCTAATGCGTCGATTTATGTACAGCAACGATAGGCGTTTGTAGATATATCATTACGTACATCCTTTATATTTATTTGAAATCGACTCTATTCAATCTTTTTACATTGAATAGAGTCGATTTGTTTTATATTACATTCTCTCAGGAACTTCAATACCCAACAGTGCCATACCCTCTTTTACTACTTTCGCTACATTAGCAGAAAGTACCAAACGGAATGCCTTTAGTTGAAGGTCTTCTTCTCTAAGGATTGAGAAATCGTGGTAGAATTGGTTATACTCTTTAACCAAGTCGTAAATATAGTTTGCAATAAATGCTGGGCTATACTCTGTACCTGCTTGCTTCACAGTAGTGCTAAATTCTGAGATTGTTTGAATAAGATTCTCTTCTCTTTCAGCTATTAGCGTGTTTGTAGGAAGCGCTGTAGGTATTTCGATCGCTTGCTCGGCAGCTTTACGAAGTACTGAACAGATGCGGGCGTAGGTGTATTGGATAAATGGACCTGTGTTACCGTTAAAGTCGATAGACTCTTTTGGATTGAAGGTCATATTCTTGCGTGGATCTACTTTAAGGATAAAGTATTTAAGCGAGCCAAGTCCTACAACGCGGCAGATATTATCTATCTCCTCTTGTGTTAGGTTGTCTAGTTTACCTAGCTCTTGCGAGATCTCACGGGCGGTGTTAATCATTTCGTCCATCAAATCGTCGGCATCTACGACAGTACCTTCGCGGCTCTTCATTTTTCCTTCAGGAAGTTCTACCATTCCGTAAGAGAAGTGTACCAAATCTTTACCCCAGTCGAAGCCTACTTTGTCTAATAACAAGGCAAGTACTTGGAAGTGGTAGTTTTGCTCGTTACCTACTACGTAGATCATTTTGTTGATTGGGTAATCTCTGAAACGAAGTTTGGCAGTACCAATATCTTGTGTCATATATACAGATGTACCGTCTCCACGGAGCAGAAGCTTGTGGTCTAATCCATCAGGGGTAAGATCTGCCCATACTGAGCCATCTTCTTTGCGGTAGAATACACCTTTTTCAAGTCCTTCTAATACCAGGTCTTTTCCCTCTAGGTAGGTGGTAGATTCGTAGTAGATCTTGTCAAAGTCTACACCCATCTTTTTGTATGTTTGGTCAAATCCAGCGTATACCCAGTTGTTCATCATCGTCCAAAGTTCCACAACAGCTTTGTCTCCAGCTTCCCATTTAAGAAGCATTTCGCGTGCCTCCTTCATAAGTGTAGAGTTGCTTTCAGACTCCTCTTTGGTTTGTCCTGCTGCTTGTAGTTCGGCTAGTTCTTTTTTATACATCTTGTCGAACTTCACGTAGTAGTCTCCAATCAAGTGATCGCCTTTTTTGTTTGTCGACTCTGGTGTAGCACCTTCGCCCCATTTCTCCCAAGCAAGCATTGATTTGCAGATATGGATACCACGGTCGTTCACGATGTTTGTTTTAACCACGTTGTATCCGTTGGCTTTCATGATCTCTGCCAAGCTATATCCCAACAAGTTGTTACGTACGTGCCCAAGGTGAAGCGGTTTGTTTGTGTTAGGAGACGAATACTCAATCATTACAAGTTCTGAGTTTTCTGTAACCGGAACAATACCGTAGCGAGGGTTTGCATTGATTTCGTTCAGTAACGTAAGCCAACAAGCAGGAGCAATGGTCAGGTTTAAGAACCCTTTGATTACATTAAATCCTGTGATAGCAGGCTCATTTGCCTGAAGGTACTCACCAATGGCTTGTGCCGTTAGTTCGGGAGACTTTTTAGAGATACGCAAAAAAGGAAATACAACCAGTGTAAGGTGTCCGGTAAACTCTTTTTTTGTTTTCTGAAGTTGAATTTGTGCTGCAGAAACTTTTGCATCATACAGTTGTTCTATTCCTGTGATGATGGACTGCGAAATTTGTTGCTCAATTGCCATATTTGTCTTTTGTATTATTTATTATCTAATTATGCCGACAAAGATAATACTTTACTAGGATTTTTTCTACTCACACAGATCCTTTTTCAAAATTGGGTCTGTTTGAGGAACTATAATCTTATAATTATTTTTATCTTTGCCTCTTATTCAATATTTGCTACTTATTCAAAAACATAAAGAATTAATTAATATGAATCAGCAAGGTTCGAGCTTTTTTAATAGTATCCCGACGATTACCAAAAATATTATCATAATAAATGCGTTGGTGTGGATGGCTACAATGGTGTTGCCTAAGTTTGGCATCGATCTGGTTAGTATCTTTGGATTACACTTTCCGGGGGCAACGGATTTTTATGCGTTCCAGATTTTTACATATATGTTTATGCATAGTACGGATTCGCTATCGCATCTGTTTTTCAATATGTTTGCGGTGTATATGTTTGGGCGAATATTAGAAAACCTATGGGGTCCGAAACGATTTCTTATTTTTTATATTGTAACAGGTATTGGTGCTGGATTGGTTCAAGAGCTGGTGTGGTTTATTAATCTTAACGATGTGTTGTTTGCAAAACAGACGATGATTGATATAGGTGGTGGTACAGTATTGAATAAATCGCAGTTTTTAAATATGTTTGTCACCATCGGTGCTTCAGGATCTGTATTTGGTATTTTATTGGCATTTGGTATGTTATTCCCAAATGTACCGCTATACCTGATGTTTATACCTATTCCAATTAAAGCGAAATACTTTGTTGTGTTTTATGGCTTAGCAGAGCTGTTTTTGGGTGTATCAAACGTTGGAGGAGACAATGTAGCCCATTTTGCTCACCTTGGAGGTATGTTATTTGGTTATTTCTTAATTAAATATTGGAAAAAGAACGATTTCAACAATGGAAAATACTTTTATTAATAAATTAAAGCAGCGTTTTAGTCAAGGAGATGTATTGATGAAGTTTATCTACATCAATATCGCTTTTTTTGTGGTGATACGCTTAGCATCGCTTCTCTTTACATTGTTTAATGTAACAGGGATCGATTTCTTGACCTATTTACAAGTGCCATCAGATTTGGCATTGCTGTTGGTGCGCCCTTGGACGCTGTTTACGTATATGTTTACGCATTACGATTTTATGCATATCTTATTTAATATGCTTTGGTTGTATTGGTTTGGACGTATCTTTTTGCAGTATCTAAACGAGCGACAGTTGGGTGGATTATATCTTCTTGGAGGTATTGCGGGAGCTGTATTGTTTGTACTCTCGTATAATATATTTCCCTATTTTAATACACTGCAAGGGAGTAGCTTCTTAATGGGAGCTTCTGGTGCAGTGATGGCAGTTGTATTTGCAATCTCATTTTATAAGAAAGATTACGAGATTCAGCTGCTACTAATTGGTAGAGTGAAATTAATCTATTTAGCGCTGTTTACTTTAGGTGTCGACCTATTGGCTATAACCTCAGACAATGCTGGCGGACATCTTGCTCACATCGGAGGTGCTTTGTTTGGTATCTGGTTTGCCGTACGCATACAAAAAGGAAAAGACTTAACACGCCCGATGAATCGTTTGGTTGATTGGTTTGTGAACATAGTGAATCGTAAACCTAAAATGAAAGTAACCGTTAACCCTCGCTCAGAGACAGATATGCAATACAATACACGTAAGCAACAAAATGCCGCAGAATTAAATGCGATATTAGACCGTTTGCGTCAATCTGGATATGAAAGCCTTTCGGGTGACGAAAAAAGAAAACTATTTGATGCAAGCAAAAAATAACTCAAACCAATTGTCTGTGTGGATTAAAAATATCTTTCATTCATTTACAATGGTTGTAAATGGAGTGGTGATTCTTATGTTTATCCTTGCTGCCTATTCGGGCTGGGTAGATCCTTCGCGTAGCATATTGTTATCTTACCTAGGGTTAGGCTTTCCTGTTATAGCTTTGCTAAACATTCTTTTTGTGGTCTATTGGCTCTTTATAAGTAAATGGAAGCAGGTGTTTGTTTGTTTAGCTTCGTTTTTAATATGCTTGGGTCCGATAGAGACCTATTTCCCGTTGCATTTCAGGCAAACGGTTCCTGAGGGTAAAAATGTAATCAAAGTACTCTCTTATAATGTAATGTCTTTTGCATACATGAAGCATACGAAGAAAGATCCAAATCCGATTGTATCGTATTTGGCAGCTTCAGGGGCTGATATTATCTGTTTGCAGGAGTATAGTAATTACATTAGCCAGTCGGTATTAAATAAGGCGCTTAAGATGTACCCTTATCGTAAGGTGATGTCTCAAGTGAAACGAAATTCTAATATTGCAATTTATTCTAAGTATCCGATTTTAAAATCTTATCCAATCAAATATAAAAGTTTAGCAAACTCTTCGTCTGTTCATTTAATTAAATTCAAGGATAAAAAGATTACGTTGATAAATAATCACCTCGAATCGTTTAAGTTGACCACAGAGGATAAAACAAAGTATTCAGATTTTATGAAGAATATGAGTACGGATAAATTTGAATCGTTTAAGCAAACAATCAATAGCAAGCTAGGTCCTGCTTTTCGGATTAGAGCCAAACAAGCACAAGCTGTGGCAGACGAAATAAAAGATGCAAAGGGTGATTATGTGGTGGTGTGTGGCGATTTTAATGATACGCCAATCTCTTATGCGCACCGTACAATTCAACAATCTCTGCTAGATGCTTTTTCTGAATCGGGTAGGGGATTGGGTATATCGTATAACCAAAATTTCTTTTTCTTCCGAATCGACTATATTTTGCACTCTAAAAATATTAAATCATTCAATTGTACGGTGGATAATAGCATAGAAGCATCAGATCACTATCCTATTTGGAGCTATTTGCAGCTCAACTAATCGTTGAATGCTGCTTGTTTGATTTGCTCAAATAACGTTTCCATATATCCATATGTTGCTTTGTAAAACAACTCGGGGTCTTTGATGATAGCCACTTTGTTATTCTTTCCTTGCTGCGCAATTACATCCTCAGCAGGGTAGATTTTAAATCGCTTGTTGTTTTGTGGATCGTACTGGTAGGATAGATCACTTACTTTGATTGTGTACTTGTTTTGTGAACAAGAGATATTCATCTTGTATTTTAAGATGGTAGAATCTGTTTCTGACAGTAGCAGCTCGATTTTAGAGCCAATAAAGATTGTACCATTACGCTTATTTGAAGAAACAGTTGATACAAAAACATCTTTACCATAATTTTTCTTAGCCCATCGATTGATGCGCGAGTAGATCTCTGCTTTGCTTTTATCAGCTACTGTTTCAGTGCAAGTGTAGGTGATCTTTTTTTGTTTAGCAACAGCATCACTTATGCTTAACTCACCTTGTGCTATATTGCACAAGGTAAATAATGCTGTTAATAATAAGAATATTCGTTTCATGATTCTATTTATTTAACCCAAACATTTATAATTTCGCCAACAAACATCTTACGTAACTGCTTACCGCTCCAAGCTTTTTTGACTTCAGGGTCCGAAATTGCTTCAGGTGTAATTGTTTGTGAGATCATTTTCTTACATTCGATAACCAACCATGCTTCAGAGAATGCTTTGCTTCCAGTGCCAGTTGTAATAGGTGTTAAGCCTGTTTCAGCTACCTTGTCTACAGACTTGCCCGATTTGCTTCCACAAAAATTAAGCGCTTCACGGTGTGCTTCGCTATAGAATGTAAGGGTGTATGTGTCGTTTTTTTCCATTAATTCGAAGGTGTGGCGTGTAGGGTCGATAAAGCAGAAAGCAACAGGTTTGCCAAACATAGAACCTAATCCACCCCAATTGGCAGTCATCATATTGAACTTTTCAGTGTTTCCAGCAGTGATAAGCATCCAATCTTCGGTTAGCATCTTGATGATGTTTCCTGGGATTTTGTTCGCGTCTATTCTTTTGTAACCACTTAATTCATTTTGTAGAGTTGGTGTATGTGTTGCTACGGCAGGAATAGCTGCGACTACTGTTGCTTGTGTTGCGATTGGAGTTGCTGTTGCTTGAATTTTTGTAGCTGCTATCTGTTGTTGAGGTGCAACAGTTGCACCTACTGCAGCCGTTGCGCTAGCAAATAGCTCGTCTACAAGGTCGATGGTTTTGATTCTAAATTTACCAATGCTTTTAATCATCTTTGTTTTTGATTTATTTAGCGCATTTTCGTCCGTAATCCATGTTTCGGCTAAATATTTCTCGGGAGCATCTTGGTAAGAAACATTATATATGTAGCGGATGTTTTCAATATCGAGGATTGCCTTTCCATCTTCGCAGAATATTTTTAATTTATAATGCATGCGTGCGCGATCTAACGAAAGTGCAGCTCTCTTGAATACAATATTCTGATCACCCGAACAGGCCAGTATACCCTCTTTTGCATCTTTGAAAATAACGCGCCCTTGCTGTTCGCTGTCTACTATAAATTGCTTTTCTGCCCATTGGAGTAGAGTTGCATACATTTGGTCTTTTGTGTAAGCCGGATTGCTGATTATTTTGGAAAAAATAACCTTTCCGTTTACTTCAGGTACGGCTCCAACTAGATATTTGGAGTTATCTTGTGCAAAAAGAATGGAAGGAATACATAAAAGTAAAAATAAAAGTTGTCTCATAGCATTTGTTTTTAATGATTTAGAGAACAAAGATAGGTATATACAATGTAATTATGGTACGAGAATGTCAAATATTTAATACAATTCATCTTTTGCAAAAAAAAAAAGTATATATTTGCAGCTTGTAAAAAACACTAAAAAAATAATGTAATAACATAAACATAAGATTGAAATGCAGAACAAAGGATTTGTAAAGGTCTTTGCCGTATTACTTACGTTGGTTTGTCTGTTTTATTTGTCGTTCTCATTCGTGAGTGGACACTATAACAAGAAAGCTGCTGAGTATGCTGGAGGAGATCAGGTAAAAGAGAGTCGTTTTATTGACTCATTGTCTACAGAAAAAGTGTGGCTTGGTTACACACTTAAAGAGTGTCGCGAGTTAGAGATTAGTTTAGGTCTTGACCTTAAAGGTGGAATGAACGTAGTATTGGAGCTTAATGTAGCTGATGTACTAAAGTCACTATCTAACAATAACCAAGACGTTAATTTTAACGAAGCAATCAATAAAGCGTATGCGCGTCAAGCGGATAGTCAAAAAGACTTTATCGATTTATTTGTAGAAGAGTACAAAATCATTGCTGCTAATGCACCACTTTCGGCTGTATTTAGTACTTTTGAATTGAAAGATAAAATCACTCCTCAAAGTACAGATGATGAAGTATTAACTGTTATCCGTGCAGAGTTAAAGAGTGCAATAGATAACTCATTCAATGTATTGCGTACACGTATTGACCGTTTTGGAGTTGTTTCTCCAAACATTCAACGTTTAGAGACTGATGGACGTATCTTAGTAGAGCTTCCAGGTGTTAAAGAGCCAGAGCGTGTGCGTAAATTGTTACAAGGTAGTGCTAACCTTGAGTTTTGGGAAACGTATACGTTACCTGAAATCTATCAAAGCTTAGTTGCTGCAGACCAATTGCTTGCTAAAATGGATGTAGTTGAAGTGGCTGATGTAGCTGCTGATGCTGTTGAAATTGAGCCAGCTGCTGCTGTTAAAGAGGCTGCAACAACTGATGCAGATTCTTTATTAGCTGAAATTGGTAAAGAAAAACCTGAACAAGCAAACCTTTCTGCTGCTCAGTTTGCTAAAGAGCATCCATTGTTTGCCCTTTTACAAATTAGCCAGTATAACGGACAGTTATCTCCAGGTTCTGTAGTCGGTGTAGCTCGCTCTTCAGATATTGCTAAGATCAATGAGTTCTTATCACTTAAGCAAGTGAAAGAGGTATTGCCTCGTAACCTTTCTTTGAAGTGGGGTGTAAAAGCAATTGACGAAAAAGAACTTTATTTCGAACTATACGCTATCAAGCAATCAAATCGTGATGGTACGCCTGCTCTTGCTGGTGATGTAGTAACAGATGCTTCTGACGTATTTGAGCAAGTGGGCGGACGCTCGGAGCCTCAAGTAAGTATGTCGATGAATGCTGAAGGTGCTAAAGCTTGGGCAAGATTGACGAAAGAAAATATCGGTAAATCTGTTGCAATCGTTTTGGACGAGATGGTTTATTCAGCTCCAAACGTAAATCAAGAGATTACAGGTGGACGTTCGTCTATCTCAGGTAGCTTTACTCCAGAGGAGGCGAAAGACTTAGCAAACGTATTGAAGTCTGGTAAAATGGCCGCTTCTGTTCGTATTGTTCAAGAAGACGTAGTTGGTCCATCATTGGGTCAAGAAGCTATTTCTGCTGGTGTGCTTTCATTCGCATTGGCATTGGTTTTATTGATGATCTATATGTGTGCAGCTTACGGATTAGTTCCGGGTATGATTGCTAACAGTGCATTGGTTGTTAATATCTTCTTTACGTTAGGTGTATTAGCCTCTTTCCAAGCGGTGTTAACGCTTTCGGGTATTGCCGGTATGGTACTTACATTAGGTATGGCGGTAGATGCGAACGTATTGATTTACGAACGTGCTAAAGAAGAGCTTCTATCGGGTAAGAAAATTAAACAATCTATTGAAGACGGTTACCAGAATGCATTCTCTGCAATCTTTGACTCGAATCTTACAACAATTATAACAGGTGTTGTATTGTTCTATTTCGGAACAGGTCCTATCCGTGGTTTTGCTACTACGTTGATTATTGGATTGGTTTCATCATTCATTACAGCAGTATTCTTAACGCGTATTGTTTACGAAGGATTACTTGCTAAAGGAAAGATTCAGAACATTACATTTACAACATCGTTGACTAAAAACTTATTAGTAGATCCGAAAGTAAATTTCTTAGGAAAACGCAAAATGGGTTATTTGATTCCACTCGTAGCAATCGCTCTTGGTGTTGTATCAATGGCAACTGTTGGTTTGAATAATGGTATTGACTTTACGGGTGGTCGTAACTACATCGTTCGTTTCGAAGAGCCAGTTAAAACAGATAATGTACGTACGCTTTTAGATGCGCAATTAGATGGTTCGGTAAGTGTAATCACAATCGGAACAAATAATCAAGTACGTATCTCTACCAACTATAAGATTACTGATAATGATCCTACTGTAGATCAAGAGATCGAACAAAAGTTATTTGATGGATTAACAACGTTGCTTCCTGCTGGAACTACAGTTGACCAATTCAGCGCTGACTTTATTCAAAGCTCGCAGAAAGTAGGAGCAAGCATGGCAGACGATATTAAGAATAGTGCATTGTTAGCGGTTGTTTTCGCTATGATCTGTATGGCTCTTTACGTATTGCTTCGCTTTAGAGATATCGCTTTCTCTTTAGGTGTATTAGCATCTGTTACAGTAACTGTGTTATGTATTATTTCTGCATACACATTGTTCTGGAAAGTAATGCCATTCTCTATGGAGGTAGACCAAACGTTTATTGCGGCTATCCTAACGATTATTGGTTACTCAATGAATGATACAGTGGTTGTATTTGACCGTATCCGTGAAACAGTTGCTTTATATCCTAAACGCGATCGTTTCCAAGTAATCAATGATGCATTGAATTCAACATTAGCACGTACATTTAGTACTTCGTTAAGTACATTAGTTGTTGTGTTGTGTATCTTTGTATTAGGTGGTAGTACGATTCGTAGCTTTACTTTTGCTATTTTACTTGGTATTATTGTAGGTACTTATTCTACATTATACATTGCAACACCAGTTGCGTATGAAGTAATGAAGCGTAGAGCAAGCAAGAAAGAAGACAAATAATATATTTGATTCAATTCATATAAAAAAGGCTGCATCCTTCGGGATTGCAGCCTTTTTTTGCATTTAAGAGTGCTGTTAGATGCGTCAAAAACAAATAATATTATCCCAGCTAGGTGCGTGTTATAAGAAATACCATCTGATAGGCACTTAACATAATGATTCGCAGTAGTATTCGAATTATGTATTGGGGATTGTAAGCTCTTTTATCTCTTTATTTCGTTCTTTTATTGATGTGTGGAGTTTATTTTAAGTGCTTAAAGGAAAAATAAATTGCTTGTAGATAAAAATAAACAAGTAAAGTAGTAGTTATTTCAAATTAAATGACTTTCTTTGTGTCAACAAACAAGAGAGAGTTTTTCTTTGGTTTTAAATCTACTGTACAATCGTCTCATTAGTGAGAACTTTATATTGTTGAATTAGATCAACCTCAAACTTAAATTGTTTATTATTTTTTATAATTATTTATTTTATATCAGTTTTCTTATGAACATTTACATTGGTAACTTAAGTTACAAAGTTAGAGAGTCAGATTTACAACAAGTTATGGAAGATTACGGTACAGTAGTATCTACAAAACTTATCATTGACCGCGACACAAACAGATCTAAAGGATTTGCTTTCGTAGAAATGGCTAATGATGCAGAAGCACAAAACGCAATTAAAGAATTGAACGGTGCTGAATACGAAGGTCGTACTATGGTAGTTAAAGAGGCTACACCTAAAAAATCTTATTGATAAGTAAATCTGTAATCTAGTTTAAATCTAATTTATTAGATCTGTAACAGGTTACGTTTATTGAATCAGAAAAAAATACAAAGCTGAGCTTTAAGTTCGCTTCGCATTTAGAACGTTCAAATATAAATACCTTGGTATTTTATTTGAACGTTTTTTTTTATTCTAATTATCAGGTTTTCTAGATTCTTGCATTCTCTACAAGTTAGGGTGTGATAATATACATGCCTTTGAATAGTACGTGTATGCTATTCGATCTGGTATTACATAATAAAAGAGCAGCACTGCTACAATGACAATTCATTGTAGCAGTGCTGCTCTTTTATTATGAGGAAAATGAATGCCTCTGGGTGTTTAAAAATGATTTAGTTTAGTTGTTTTCCATTGTATTCACCTGTAAGTGAATTCAAGAAAGAGACTAATTGAGTCATTTCTGTGTTGTTGATTTCTTTTCCAATTTGGAATGTGTGCATCTGTTTAATAGCTTCTTCAAGTGTTTTGGCAGAACCATCGTGCATATATGGATAAGTGATAGCTATATTGCGTAAAGTCGGTGTTTTGAAACGGTGACGATCAGCTTCGTTTTTAGTCACACTGTAACGGCCATTGTCGCCATCTGTTAAGCCAGTGCCTCTATGATCGAAGTAGTTTGCTTTTATACCCATATATTCATATGATTGTCCACCTATATTTTCACCAACATGGCAGCTGGCACAATCATTTTGCTTAAAGATGTCGTAACCTGCAATTTCATCTGTTGTTAGCGCTTTTTTGTCCCCTTGGAGGTATTTGTCGAAACGACTTGGTGTGAGTAGTGTTTTCTCGAACTCAGCGATAGCATCCGTGATAGATGATTGGCTAAGACCTTCGGCGTATACAGCATTGAACTCTTTAGTAAATGCATCGTCTAGGGCAAGTGCTGCTACAATATTATCGAATGAGGTGTGTCCCATTTCGATCGGATTTAAAGGAGGTCCAGCAGCTTGTTCTTTTAAGTCGGCAGCTCTACCATCCCAAAACTGTACAAAGTTCAGTGCTGAGTTGTAAACGGTAGGTGCATTGATACCGCCAAATTGCCCAGCGATTCCTTCAGAGAATTGCAAGCGGTCTACTCCACCTGTATTTAACCCATGACATGTAGCGCACGAAACGGTATTATCTGCAGAAAGGCGTGTGTCATGAAACAACTTGTTTCCAAGTGCTACTTTGCTCGGATTCGTTTCGATCATTGCTAAAGGTTGTAGGGGTTCGTTGCTAAATTCAGCAGCAACAGAATTGCTTTTAAAGTGTGCAGCACGGGTTTCTTTAGCCCAATCGATAATGACAGCCTTTTCTTCGCTGTCAAGCGAGGTACCCCAGTGAATAGCTGTGTATTTTGCTGGAGGCATTTTGTCTCCTAGTGTAGCGTATTCGACTTTTGTTAGATCAACTTCTGTGGTCGTTTTTCCGCTCTGAAGCGCTTCTACCATAGCTGTTAGATCCACATAGCGAATTCCTTCGACGATGTCTTTCTGAACTGTTTTTCCGATAACTGGAAAGTCTACATAAAAAGGCTTAGGAGCAGTTGCGGAGTGACACTCCATACATCCATTATCTTTAAGAATAGAGGCTACCTGCTTGCTTTTATTGCCCGCTGATTTTTTGTACTCATTGCTGCCACAGCTTGATAGAGCCAATAAGCTCAATGCAGCCGTAGCTGTAAGCATTGTTTTAGCTAATCTGTTCGTTGAATTCATATGCGTAATTGTTTTAAATTTGTACTGAGTACAAAAGTACATATTTTTTTTAACTAAGGGTTTAAATCTATTAAAATTCTTTACGTAAACGGTTTAATATTTCCAATACAGCAGGGCATGTTTCGCAATTTTTGATCGTTAGGGCATGTATTTGAAAGAACTTTTTTCGATCCGTATGCGGATACTCTCTACAAGCTTTGGGTCTGTCTGCATAAATACTGCAATAATTATCACTCATTAAGAAAGGACAAGGCATGGTTTTGAACACATAATCTTTATCTTCATCAATGCGAAGGTATTTGCTTACAACTTCTTGGGGTTTGAGTCGTAGCCCACTCGCCATGCGTTCGATGTCTCGATCTGTGATGCGGGGGCCTAGAGAACGGCAGCAGTTGGCACATTCTAAACAATCAATCTCTTCAAAAACCTCTTCGTGTAGGTAATGTATGGTATTATCAAGTTCTCTAAGTTGATTCTTTTTTAAAGATTTAAAAAACGATTTGTTTATCTTCTCTTCTTGTTTGGCTCGCTGGCGGAGGGCGTCTAAATCCATTTGTTATTTATATTAGTTGTGAATGAGACTGCAAAAATACAAGTTCTTTTATATATACAGAAAAAAGGTTTAGCTCAATGAAGAACTAAACCTTTAATATTGTTGCGGAAACAGGACTCGAACCTATGACCTTCGGGTTATGAGCCCGACGAGCTACCACTGCTCCATTCCGCGATATGTTTGTTATTTGATAACGAGTGCAAAGGTAAGCTATTTTATTTACAAACCAAATATAAAAGCATTTATTTTTGATAAATGAGTATTTTATGTTGATTTACTTGCATTGATAGCGGTTTTTTGTGTACTTTCGCACAGTTTTAATCAAAATGTGCAATCAGATATGCCGACAACAGTTTCTAAAACGAGAGCGATGCTGGTGGATGAAGCCAGACAGTTATTTGCACGCATTGGCGTGGAGAATACAACGATGAATGATATTGCACAAGCATCTCAAAAAGGAAGACGTACGCTTTATACTTATTTCAAAAGTAAAAATGAAATATACTTAGCAGTGATAGAGTCTGAATTGGAATCTCTTTACAATATGCTATTAGATGTAGCGAGTAAAGATATGCCTGCAGATGAAAAGCTGCTTCTATTTATATATACACGTTTAGATACGATAAAAGAACTTGTGTTTCGAAATGGAACACTAAAGGCAACTTTCTTTCGAGATATATGGCAGGTCGAAAAGGTACGTAAAAACTATGATATCCGCGAGACTGACATTATAGAGGGAATACTCAATGATGGAATGAATCAAGGTCTTTTTGATATGCCAGACCCAAGATTAACAGCCGTTGTTTTGCATCATGCATTTAAAGGACTTGAAGTGCCATACATAAGAGGTACAATGGGGATTACTCCAAGCGATTACGCTGAACGAAGAGGCAATGTGATGAACTTAATATTTCACGGAATAAAAAAGTGAGCAATAACTTATAGAATGTATATTAACACAACAGGATTTTATGTACCTGCAGGACGCGTGCATAATGATTATTTTTTAGAGATTAATGGATTAACGAGTGAATGGATACAACAACGCACAGGTATTGTAACGCGTTCAAGAGCTGGAAAAGATGAGAACTTGAATACAATGGCAATTGCTGCTGTTCAAAATGCAATCCCATCGTTACCTTATGATATATCAGAGGTAGATTTGATAATAACAGCATCTTATTCGCCTTACGACACGGTGGCTACGGTTTCACACGTTGTACAGCGCGAATTTAATATCACAGAAGCTAAAGCTTTTTATCTTTCGTCTGCCTGTTCTTCGTTTGTGAATGCACTCGAAGTGGTAGAGGGTTATTTTGCTATGGGTAAAGCCACAAAAGCACTCGTTATTGCAGCAGATCAGAACTCTGCTTACTGTAATGAAAGTGATCCTAAAGCAGGACACTTATGGGGTGATGCAGCAGCTGCCTTTTTTATATCTAAAGCACCATGTGCTGAGGGTGAGGGGCAAATTACAGATATTCTTACACAAGGATTAGGACATATAAGTAAAGGTCCTGGTGGCGTTCAACTACGCCCAGGGCACGATGGTATTGTGATGCCTGACGGTAAAGATGTATTCATCCAAGCCTGTACATATATGCCAAAGAATGCACAGTTTTTGTTAGAGAAGAATGGATATACATTGGACAACCTCTCTTATTTAATTGGACACCAAGCCAACTTGCGCATTATGAGTAATATTGCCAAGCAGCTTAATCTACCTGAAGAGAAAATTCTTCAAAACATTACAGAGTTGGGAAATACTGGATCAGTTAGCTCTGCTTTAGTGTATGCTCAAAATAAAGAATTATATAAAAAAGACGATTTAATTTGCATCACCGTATTTGGTGGAGGTTACTCTGCTGGTGCATGCTTGATTAAATTTTAAATAGAACAATATTTAATAACGATAGAAATATGAAATTATTAGAAGGAAAAGTAGCCATTGTAACGGGCGCAGCTCGTGGTATTGGTAAGGCAATTGCAATCAAATTTGCACAAGAAGGTGCTTCAGTTGCTTTTACAGACTTAGTAATTGACGAAAATGGTTTAGCTACACAAAAAGAGCTTGAATCTTATGGTGTTAAAGCAAAAGGATATGCTTCGAATGCTGCAAACTTCGAAGATACAGCACGCGTTGTAGCTGAAATTAAAGCTGATTTTGGTCGTGTTGATATTCTTGTAAACAATGCAGGTATTACAAAAGATGGTTTAATGATGCGTATGACAGAGTCTCAATGGGATGCCGTTATCAACGTAAACTTAAAATCTGCCTTTAACTTTATTCATGCTATCACGCCAATTATGATGAAACAAAAAGCAGGTAGCATCATTAATATGGCTTCTGTAGTAGGTGTTTCTGGTAATGCTGGGCAATGTAACTATTCAGCTTCTAAGGCTGGAATGATTGGATTGGCAAAAAGTATTGCCAAAGAGATTGGTTCACGTGGTGTACGTGCCAATGCAATTGCACCAGGATTTATCATTACAGATATGACAGCTGCTTTGTCTGACGAAGTGCGTGAGCAATGGGCTAAGCAAATTCCGTTGCGCCGTGGAGGTACTGCCGAAGATGTTGCGAATGTAGCTACATTCTTAGCTTCAGATCTTTCAAGCTATGTTACAGGTCAGGTAATCCACTGTTGTGGTGGAATGAACATGTAAGATGGAAGTCGTTTACGAAGATAATCATATTATTGCAGTCAATAAAAACTGCCACGAAATAGTTCAAGGAGACAAAACTGGGGACATGCCTCTTTCTGAAATAGTAAAGCTATGGATTAAAGAGAAATATGCTAAACCTGGAAATGTTTACGTCGGTGTAGCACACCGTTTGGATCGTCCTGTAACAGGATTGGTTCTAATGGCTAAAACAAGCAAAGCACTCCCTCGCTTAAATGAAATGTTTAGGCTTGGAGAGGTCAAAAAAACCTATTGGGCAATTGTGAAGAATGCGCCGCAAGAAGCAGCTGGAACACTAGAGCACTACCTTGTACGTAACGAAAAGCAAAACAAAAGTTATGCCTACGATACGGAGCGTGCCGATTCCAAAAAAGCTATCTTGGATTACAAGGTGATTGCAAAGTCGGACAATTATACGCTCTTGGAGGTAGATCTTAAAACAGGTCGCCATCATCAGATCCGTTGTCAGCTAGCGAAGATGGGATGTTCAATCAAAGGGGATTTAAAGTATGGAGCAGATCGCTCTAACAAAGATGGAGGTATCAGCCTACATTCGCGTAGATCTTCTTTTATTCATCCTGTATCGAAGCTTCTAATAGAACTAGTAGCTCCAGTACCGAATGATAAATTGTGGTTAGATATTACACAGGGCATAGACTAATTTGACTATTCATACTTAGAAATAACAATGCGTTGATATTTCTGAAACAAAAGTCTTTAAACAATTCGTATAGATTGTTTAAAGACTTTTGTTCGTTATAAAGAGAAAGAAGTGTGCTGTGAGAAACTATTTCTCTTTTATGCCTTAATAATGAATAATCATTTGTATTTTTGTGTTGGAATACAATAAATAAAACAATGGAAGACGATATAAAACAAGCATGTAAGATCATGCAAGCAGGAGGGATAATACTTTATCCAACAGATACGATTTGGGGAATAGGATGCGATGCAACAAATGCAGAAGCGGTAAAGAAGGTGTATGAACTAAAGCAACGCGAAGATAGCAAGTCGATGTTGGTGCTTATTGATAGTTCGGCTAAGCTACAATCTTATATTAGCGAAGTGCCAGACATTGCTTGGGATTTGATAGAAGTTTCAGACAAACCGCTAACTATTATTTACCCTGGAGCGCGCAATTTAGCACCCAATCTTATAGGAGAAGATGGAACTGTGGGTATGCGTATGACGCAAGAAGCATTTTCTAAGAAACTTTGCGAGCGTATGCGTAGACCAATTGTTTCTACATCGGCTAATATAAGTGGCAAAGCTTCGCCTGCTCAATTCTCGGAAATATCAAAAGAGATCAAACAAGGTGTAGACTATATTGTGAAATATAGACAAGAAGAAAAACAAAAAAGTGCTCCATCAGGTATAATTAAACTAGGGCTTAGCGGCGAAATAAAAGTGATAAGATAATATTATGATAGGAGGCGATCTGTTTTTTAAATTTTTATTGTGGCGAGAGAAACATATTAAGGAGAGTACCTTTATTTTGTTTATAAGTTTTCTTGTAGGTATCTGTACAGCAATTGCTGCGATGATATTAAAGACGATTATTCACTGGATTCAAAATCTTCTAACAGCAGATTTAGCTGTGGATAATGCCAATTACGTATTACTGCTTTATCCCGTTATAGGTATTCTTTTGGCAGGGCTATTTGTTAAATATATTGTTAGAGACGATATTAGTCATGGAGTAACCAAAATATTATATGCCATCTCGCAACGTAAGAGTCGGATCAAACCTCATAACGCTTGGTCGTCTATTGTAGCAAGTTCGGTTACGATTGGTTTCGGAGGATCAGTAGGAGCAGAGGCACCTATTGTATTGACAGGTGCAGCCATTGGATCAAACCTTGGGCGTATCTTTCGGATGGAACAAAAGACATTGATGCTTTTAGTTGGCTGTGGAGCTGCTGGAGCAATTGCAGGAATTTTTAAAGCCCCGATTGCAGGATTGGTTTTTGTAATTGAGGTACTGCTGCTCGATTTAACCATGACATCAGTATTACCACTGCTTATATCTTCAGTTACGGCTGCAACGATGGCATATGTTTTTACAGGAACGCAAGCAATGTTTATGTTTTCACAAACCGAAGACTTTGCGATCGAACGCATCCCTTATGTGCTATTATTGGGAGTCTTTTGTGGATTAGTCTCTCTTTACTTCACACGTGTGATGAACCGTATAGAGGGCGTTTATCGTGGCTTGGGCGTTTATTGGAAGAAGTTCCTTTTAGGAGGAACGATGTTAAGTATATTTTTGTTTTTGATGCCTCCACTCTATGGAGAGGGGTACGATACGATTACTTCACTCCTCGATGGTAGTTTTATCCATTTAATGAATACGAGTCCGTTTTACCGTTGGAGCGATGGTTACTGGGGTATCTTAATCTTTATGGTTTTTATTCTCTTAGCTAAAGTTTTTGCTACAAGTGCTACCAATGCAGGTGGTGGTTGTGGTGGTATTTTTGCTCCAAGTTTGTTTTTGGGATCTATTTCAGGATTTGTATTTGCACATACATCGAACTATTTTTCATTTACAATGTATTTGTCAGAGAAAAACTTTGCCCTCTTGGGTATGGCAGGACTCATGTCGGGCGTTATGCACGCACCACTAACGGGTGTGTTCTTGATTGCCGAGCTTACGGGAGGATATGATCTGTTTCTACCGCTGATGATTGTATCTGTTAGTTCTTATATTACGATCAAAATGTTCGAACCGCACAGTATCTACTCCATGCGTTTGGCGCAAAAAGGAGAGCTTTTAACACACCATAAAGATAAAGCCGTATTAACACTGCTTAAATTAGATACAGTAATAGAGAAAGATTTTGAGACCGTAACACCGGATATGTCTTTAGGCGATTTGGTTCAAGTGATTGCACGATCGGGGCGTAATGCATTTCCTGTAGTCGATGACAAAGGCGTGTTTTTAGGCATTGTATTGTTAGATAATATTCGAAATATTATGTTCCGTCCAGAACTATATGAGCGCTTTCAGGTTTCTAAGTTTATGGTATCGGCACCAGCTAAGATACAAGTAGACATGCCAATGGAGAAGATGATGCAGGTTTTTGATGATACAAAAGCTTGGAATCTACCCGTTGTAGATGATAAAGGACATTACATCGGATTTGTTTCTAAATCCAAAATTTTTAATTCATACCGCGAGGTATTAGTAGAAAACTTTTCAGCAGAATAAACAGAGATGAATAAAGAAGATTTACGTATTATATATATGGGAACTCCCGACTTTGCTGTGGAGAGCCTACGTGCTTTAGTAGAAGGAGGCTATCAAGTGGTCGGTGTGATTACCATGCCCGACAAACCAGCTGGTAGAGGGCATAAAATCCAATTTTCACCCGTAAAACAGTATGCACTAGATCAGCAGATACCACTACTTCAGCCCGAAAAGTTGAAAGATGAATCTTTCCTTGCCGACCTAAAGGCATTGAATGCCGATCTTCAAATCGTAGTTGCATTCCGCATGCTTCCAGCCGTTGTGTGGGATATGCCTCGTTTGGGAACATTCAACCTACATGGATCACTGCTTCCGCAATACCGTGGAGCTGCTCCAATTAACTGGGCAGTAATGAATGGTGATACAGAGACAGGTGCTACCACCTTCTTTTTAACGCACGAAATTGATACAGGAAAGATTATCCTTCAAGAGCGTTTGCCAATTGCTGATACGGATGATGTAGCTACAGTACACGATGCTATGATGCTTTTAGGAGGAAAGTTAGTTACACAGACGGTAGATTTGATTCTTGCTGATGCTGTAGAAGCTATTCCACAAGAGTCGTTTTACAACGACCCTACAGAACTAAGAGCAGCGCCTAAGATATTTAAAGATACATGTCGCATTCAGTGGAGTCAGTCCGCTGCGGTTGTGTATAACTTTGTGCGTGGCTTATCTCCCTATCCTGCTGCATGGACAGAGTTAGTTGCTCCAGATGGGGCTGTTTCTGTATTAAAAGTATATCAAACAACAAAAAGAATAGAAGCGCATAACCTGCCTATTGGAACGATTCAAACAGATGCGAAATCATTTGTTGAGGTGGCAGTAAGCGATGGATTTATTAGCCTGTTATCTATTCAAATGCCAGGTAAGAAACGCATGCCGATTGATGCCTTTTTGAATGGATTTAAATTATCCACAGATTATATTGTAAAATAAGATTGAACTAATTGGCGCGTATTTGTGTAGAATACCTGCCATGTTTTCTCCCAAAAGCCGCAATGTTTTGAACTAAAAGCCGTAATGTTTTTACTTCAAAACATTGCGGCTTTTGCATAAAAAGTATGCGGGAGATTATAGAGATTATAGAATTTATAAATTCCCTACTGTCTTCTAACAAATAGCCACCGTCTAACACCCCATACCTAGTAGTATTTGGGGTGATAGACGGTGGCTATTTGTCGGTAGACAGTAGGGAATTCCGAGATAACACACTGTGCTGTAAATGAATCATTTTCTAAAATAAAAGAATACAATAACAGCACCAATGAGGTTAAATTGCATTTTATCCTTCACCCGTATTTATTTGATGTATAGTTAGTTGTGGTGAACGATGTTTCTAAAGCCCCTGTTTTCGGCTCTATCTATTTCTTGTGGGTTAAATGCTGTTTTTAAGCAATGGTAAAATCGTCCAAAACGTAGATGGAATTGTTACTGAGGTGAAGGTACGCATAATAGGTGTTATAAATCCGTCCTTCACCACAAGTGTTTATATATAAGGTAGATATAGGTGAAGGATTAGTAGTGATTTAAACCTTATGGGGACTTTCTTTGTTCGAATTTGTACTGTAACTATGCTTATGCCATGTAAATATCTCCGTGCTTACGTCTTGCATAAAATAGTTAGATATTCATTTTGAAAACATACGAAAAAGGGTGGAGAAACTAAATGTTTCTCCACCCTTTTTATATCTAGGTTTGTCCTTAATTAAAGTTTTGGACCTTCACCAAAGTTTGGCGCTAGCATATCGTACCATACACGTTCTTTGTTTAGAACTTCTGGATTATCAGTACTAAGCGTATAGCCTTGTTCTTCGTAAGCAGTCTTTTTGATTATATACATCAAGTCAGATTGAGTTGGTGTATCAATTTTAAAACGTCTTGGTATAGCATATGTTTCTGCTGCAAAAGGTACAAGAGGAAGTATGTTACTATCCACTTTCGGGATACCCGAACGGCGAGACATTGCAAATAACTCATTTGGTTGAAGTAGGAAGTTAATATATTGTTGAATATATACCTTCTCTAATTGTTCTGCATTTGAGCCTGTAAGCTTGCACATTTCTTGTTGAAGAAGAGCGTCTAATTCGCCATTTTTCAGTGCAATTGATTGTTCAATAGGAGTTCCTTTTTTGATAACATTACCTGCTGCATCTGTTACATCATAAGCTAATGCATCGTGTAATAGGTTGTCATAATATGGAATCTTATTCAATTTAGCTAAATTGTCGTGTGCTTCTACAGACAAACTGATACCATCCGTAAAATATGCATCAGCAGTTTTAGGTAATGTAGCACCCATTAATTTAAGTTCAGCTAAATAAAATTGAACTTCGGCAGCAGACATGTATAAACCATGCCATGGAGCTTTTCTTTTGTCTTGAATAACAGGGTCGCCTGGTGTATTTGGATAGGTAAAAATAATGCTACCACGAATCATCTCTTGATTGAAAAGAGCCAATGGTTGGTATGATTTTTCGCTATCACCAATTTTGATTTTAAAGAAATTCTCGTTAAAGTATGTCGAGTCAATACCCGCATTCTCTCTAGCAGTTACGCTAACAGGAGCACCATGATATCTTACCCAAGGCTCACCTGGAGCTTCCCAACCGTTGAATACTTTTTTACCATCAACTTCTTTTGTCTTAATATATTTGTTAATGTATTCAGGAATAGCTTTTCCTTCGTTCAAATAAGTTTGGACAACAGTCGCATTGAAATCATTTTTAGCAAAGACAGCACGTACACGTGGATCTTTGTTTGCTACCAATAGATTGATTAAGCCTTCAGAACCATATCCCGTTGTAATATTATCCCAAAAGTGGTAATCTTGACTACCTTTATTATAGATAAAATCGTCCGCGATAGACTCCATTACACCAGCAGGACTATCTGTAACTTCTTTTGCAATAGCCAAAGCACCCGCTTTGTCTACGTGAAGCATACGTACAGCAATTCTAAGTTTTAATGAATTGGCAAGTTTAGCCCATTTCTTGATGTCACCTTTGTAGATAAAATCTTGACTATCTAAAGCTACTTGCGCACTTCTATTTTCGCCTAAGATAGAGATTGTTTCGTCTAATTGGTTTAACCAAGTAGTAAACAATTCCTCTTGAGAATCGTATTTTGGAGTAAGGATTGGAGGATTTGTAACCAACGCCTTTGCTGCTTCAGTATACGGCATAGATCCATACATATCAGTACCAAAAATACCTAGATACACATTAAGAACATTACCTAACACACGAATATTTTCGTATGTTGCTGATTTGTTTTCGTCATATTTATTGGCAAGAATATCCTCAATCTCTTCAGTAATCACTTTTACTTTGATTACTTGTGCAGCTTGACTTTCAACTTCACCCATAAGGTTAAGCGATTTTAGATTTCCCCCGTTAGTAACGGTAGCTTGCGCCCAAGGTAGATAATACTTGTTGTTATTGTAAAACCAATGTTGATATTTTGATGCTTCAAATTCAGACAATGCTTTTGTAAATAAAAAACGAATATCTGGATCGTTAACTACAGATGGCTTTTTATTTGTATCTGCGAATTGGTCTGCACAACCTGTCAAAAGTGTTGTGCCAACAAATGCAGCTGTTATGAATGATTTTAATTTCATTTTTTTAATTTGTTTAGTAAGTAGCTATTTAATTAAAAATCTAAATTAACGGTAAGCATATAGCTTGCTGTATACGGACTATTTGAACGCTCACGGAATTCGGCAGCATTGTTACCACGAATACTCTCTGGGTTCAAATTATTAGGCAATGAGTTATACAAATAACCTAAGTTACGTGCACTGAAAGCCAATCCCATACGTTTAGCACCTAATTTAGATGTGAAAGTTTTTGGTAAGTTATAATGCAATGTAACTTCACGCAATGCGATGTAGTTTAACTCACTAACCCAACCATCATTAACAGTACCTGTGCTCCACTGGTTAGTCCAGAAGTGGTGAGAAGATGCATGTTGTGGTTCAAGGATACCTTTGTCTACTAAACTTTGGTAGCTTTGTCCACCTACACTGTGTTTTGTTCCGTCTACACCTGTAACAACTGTTCCGTCAGCAAATACACCTTGTGGAATCATACCATCATTAAACTCCATATTATTTGAGTCTGCGTAGCCAGAAGTCCAAGACATTCCACCATTTTCAGCATCACGATATTTCATTGATTCTGATGTGATACCATAAGCAGTACCATATCTGTTGCTATAAGAAGCAACTAAACCACCCATACGCATATCTAAACCAACACGAAGAGTTAAATCTTTCCACTTAAGACCTGTCGAGAACGAACCTAAGAAATCAGGTGTCAAACTACCAATCTCTTCTGCTTCACCAGATCTTGCTGCATAAGCTGCACGGTAATCATCTCTCCAATTAAGTATTACTTCGCCATCTTCGTTGCGCTTTGGCATTGCGTCAGACATCAACATACCATAATCACCACCTACCATAGCAACCGAACCTACACGGTAGTTACCATAAGCTACATCACCTTGTAGTGCAATATAGTTTGCAACGTTGGGGTGAAGGCTGATAATTTTATTATCGTTTTTAGTATATGTAAGATCTACTGTCCATTCCCAATCTTTATTTTGGAAAGGGATTGCATTCAACGCAATTTCTATACCTGAGTTTTGGATGTTACCAGCATTGATTAATTGTTGATCTACACCTGATACACTTGGGATAGCAATGTTCATAATCTGATCTCTCGTGTTTTCTTTGTAATAAGTAGCATCAAGTCCGATGCGACCATTTAGTACACGCCAGTCAATACCAACTTCCCATGCGTTTTTACGTTCAGGTTTTAGGTTTGCATCAAATAATTTAGAAGGTATACCATTGATGTAGATATTTTCATCTCCTTGAATAATAGAACCAACGGAGTATCCTGAATAGATCGAATATGGATCAGCATCGTTACCTACTTGAGCCCAAGAACCACGTACTTTAGCCAATGTAATCCAGGCTGGAAGATCAAAAGTTTCGTTGATCAACCAAGATCCACCTACTGATGGGTAGAAGTATGAGTAGTTACCAGTTCCGTTTGTATAAACTAAACTTGACGACCAGTCGTTACGTGCTGTAATATCTAAGAATACTTGATTTTTCCACGAAATATTTGCAGCAGCAACTACAGCAACCATCTGTTTTGTACCATGTACGTATGCTGATGTTTTAAGCGGGTCTTTACTGTTTTCTAAGAAGTATTGTCCAGGAACGATTAATCCACCACTGGTTTCTGAATACTGTTTAGTCGCAGATGTTGTATAATACTCACTACGGAAAAATCCACCGAAGTTAAAATCTTTAACAGCTTTGTTAAACGTGAATGTTCCAGCCACTGTACTCTGTCTTCTGTTATTCTGTCCCATAGAATAATAACCACCGTCGTTAGCATACCCACTACCAAGCTGTTTGCTTTCGTAGTTTTCAAAGTAGTAGTTCATATTTCCTTCTGCACGAAAACGTAACCAGTCAAGAATTTTTACATTTACTTCGATCGTAGGGCGAACTACAGTTTCACTTCTTGTATAGTCATAGTTATCTAACTGAAACCAGTTGTCTTTACCTGGTACATTCGCATATTTATCACCATAGTCACTACTTGCTGTACCACCATGTTTATCTCCTGTATACTTGTTACGGAAATAATTTGTGTCGTACATTGTAGAGTATGTTCCACTGTTGAATCCATCACCAATATTGCGCTGTGCATTTCTTGGGCTTGAATTCGCAAAGTTGATCGAAGCACTAACATCTACACGGCTACTTATTTTGTGTGATCCTTTAAGTAACATAGAGTAACGCTCAAAATCGTTAAACTCAACAACACCTTTTGCTTTTTTATATGAAAGAGATGTATAGTAGTTTGTTTTTTCGTTACCTCCTCTAACAGATACGTTTGTATTGCTGTTTAGTCCTAATTGATAGGCATCTTTGTAGTTATCTTCGATTGGAGAATAGTTTGTCATAGAACCATCATAGTTCTCGATTGCTCTACCATCGTAGCGAGGTCCCCAATGCATAGCATCAGCACCAATAACAGATGGACTACCATTTCTTAAAAAGAATTGATTCGTATCCCATTTCTTAAAGCTACCATCGCTGTTTTGCTCACCATAAGAGATGTCACCAGCTAATGTACCTTGTCCATAAGTCATTTGACGATCTGCTGTAGCGTATACGTGATCTACACCAAATGTTTGAGATACAGATACACCAAATCCAGTGAAACTACCACCACCTTTGGTTGTAATAACTACGGCACCATTTAAACCTCTAGATCCATAAAGAGCTGTCGCAGCAGCACCTTTAAGTACAGAGATTGATTGGAAGTCGTCTGGGTTTAAGTTTTTCAACTCATTACCATAATCACTAGCATTAGTTTCGTAATCACTGTCTTTTTGTTCAGAGATGTCGTTGCTCAAAATTACACCGTCTACTACATAAATAGGTTGGTTGTTACCACTCAATGTAGAAGCACCACGGATTTGAATTTTGCTAGCACCGAACATACCACCGTCAGATCCTGAAATCTCAACACCAGCTACTTTTCCTTGAAGAGCTGAAATCGGGTTGATCGCGTTTGTGTTTAACTCGTCGCCTTTTAGTTCTGTAACAGAATAACCTAAAGCTTTTTCTGAACGTTTCATACCTAAAGCGGTAACAACTAATTCGTCTAGCGCTTGAGAATCTTCCGCTAAGTTAATAGCAAGCGTTGTTTGGCCTTTGATTACGATCTCTTGCGTTACGTAACCGATAAAAGAGATTACAACCGTTTCGCCATTGGCTACGTCGAGTGTAAAATTACCATCTAAGTCTGTAATAGTACCATTTGTAGTACCTTTAATTAAGACTGATGCTCCAGTAACAGGACCAAAAACGTCTAAAACGTTACCTGTTAATTTTGTTTTTTGTTGCGAGATACTAGTGCTGTTAGCAGGTTTATTACCTGCAGCGTTTATATTCATGGTAGAACATAGCGCACCAGAAAGTAGGATCAGACCCACAGGTCTAACTAATTTCAACATACTGATGAATTTTGATTAATGAAAGACGAACAATTAAGTTTAAAAATGCGACTGTTAATCGCATAAAAAGAGTTTACAACAAGATTGTAGCTTATTGCGGTTAAGGCTTAATTTTTACATTAAGCAATATTTTGTTAAATGTTAAATCTATATTTTGTTAAATGCTTTAGTTAAATGCTTTGTTACTTGTATTTTTGATTAAATTATAAATTATTCTCTGTTTTAGTTTTGTTTTGTGTCGCAAAGATAATAGGTTTATTTGAAAAAAAAATAGTTTGCCTGTTAAATCTGACATATTTAGCTGCATTATGTTGATTAAAATTGCAAGTGAATAAACATTTATGTAAATTTAAAAATGGCTTATTCCTGTAAATTATGATAAAATCTCGTATATTTGTTTCTTAAAACATCTCCCAACTAACTAAATATAAAGAAATATGCAAGCCTCAGAGCCGATTCTTTTGGTGTTACCACCATTCACACAAATGAATACACCTTATCCTTCTACAACATATTTAAAAGGTTTTTTAAACCAACAAGAGATCGCATCTTTTCAGATGGATTTGAGTTTGGAGGTTATCTTGGCGCTATTTTCTAAAACAGGACTAACAGCACTGTTTGATGCCGCAGCAGATAATAAAAGCCTATCCGATAATGGTATTCGAATTTTGGCACTCCGCAAACAGTATATTCAAACAATAGAGGCTGTTATTCTCTTTTTGCAAGGAAAGCAAGATACACTTGTTACGCGTATTGTTGCAGGAGATTATTTGCCCGAAGCAGGGCGTTTTGCACAACAAAACGAAGATTTAGATTGGGCATTCGGTAGCATGGGGATGCGTGATAGAGCACGTTTCATGGCTACATTATACTTAGAGGATTTGTCCGACTTTATAAAAGAGGCAGTAGACAGTCAATTTGGATTTAGCCGTTATGCCGAACAGTTAGGGCGCTGTGCCTCCTCTTTCGATGCTTTAGCTGCAGCACTGACAAACCCATTAAGTCTGATTGATAACCTGTACATAAAACTCTTGAAGGAGAAGATTGAAACATGCTCACCACGTGTACTTGCTTTAAGTGTCCCTTTTCCGGGCAACTTATACAGTGCATTACGCTGTGCGCAATGGGTCAAAGAGCACTATCCAACCCTACCTGTAATTATGGGAGGTGGATTTGTAAATACCGAGTTGCGCGGTGTTACAGATGTTAGGCTATTCGATTATATCGATTACCTACTGTTAGACGATGGCGAAGTACCTTTACTTCAATTGAACCGTTATCTATTAAACGAGGTAGACCAATCACAGTTAGTACGCACATTTACACTCAACGAATCCCGTTCGGCAGTTGTATATTATAATAATGAACAAATCCCAGTGCTTAAGCAAACAGCAGTTGGCACGCCCGATTATAGTGATTTGTTACTCGATAGCTATATCTCAGTTATCGAAGTAGTGAATCCAATGCATAAGCTTTGGAGTGATGGAAGATGGAACAAATTAACCCTAGCCCATGGTTGTTATTGGGGCAAATGCAGCTTTTGCGATGGCTCGTTAGATTACATCCAACGCTACGAAGCCAATACCGCAGTTATGTTGGTAGACCGCATGGAGCAGATGATTGCACAAACTGGCGAAATCGGCTTTCACTTTGTAGACGAGGCTGCACCACCCACACTACTGAAAGAGCTAGCACTTGAAATTCTGAAACGAAACCTTCAAGTAGTTTGGTGGGGTAATATCCGTTTCGAAAAGAGTTATACCCTTTCGCTCTGTCGCTTACTGAAAGCCTCAGGATGTATTGCCGTATCGGGTGGGTTAGAGGTTGCCTCTCCTCGCTTGCTTAAACTTATCAACAAAGGTGTAACTGTAGAGCAGGTAGCCGAAGTTACCAGCCATTTTGCAGCCACAGGGGTTTTAGTACATGCCTATCTGATGTATGGATTTCCAACCGAGACAGCACAAGAGACTATAGACTCTTTAGAAGTAGTGCGTCAGCTGTTCGAGAATGGACTGATTCAATCCGCTTTCTGGCATCGCTTTGCCATGACTGCGCATAGCCCTGTAGGACTTGATCCTGCTGCATTTTCCGTGAAATCGAACGAATCGCCTTTCCAAGGATTTGCACGTAATGATATACCTTTTACTGACACCGTAGGTTGCCAGCATGAGCTTTTCTCTGAAGGACTACGTGTTTCGTTGTATAACTATATGCACGATATAGGATTTGATATCCCATTGCAAAAATGGTTTAAGGTCAAAGTGCCACGTACCACCATATTGCCTCAATACATCGAAAGTCTGCTTGACAAACCAGAACCACTAGAAAACTTGCTTACAAAGAAAATCTATTGGTTAGGAGAACTTCCCGAATTTATCTGGACCGGTAGCGATGCGAGTCGCTCAGGCTTATGGACGTTGCAAACATTGACCGAAGAGGCTCAACTCTCTTTTGATGCCAATCAAGCTACATTCTTGAAAGAGCTGTTCGATCAATTAGCTGTTGCCCCTGTCCAACTTAAAACGGCGGTAGAGCAGTATAAAGCACTCTCAATTAAAGAGCCATTTAATCTGTTTTGGAACAGTGAGGAGTTAGATTGTTTGCGCGAGAATGGACTCTATTTATTGTAGATACTAACAGATACGCCCTTGCATAGCAATAATCTTTTATGCGCTAAAAGCAAAACGCCCCAACCGTAAACCATCGTTTACAGTTGGGGCGTTTGTTGATATAAGAACTTTAAAGCCCTATTATTTTGCTAAAACAATAATCTCTGCACCCGATGCAAAGTCTTGATTGTTGTGAGAGCTAAGTGCAGTGAAACGTATGTAACGTGCCTTAACCTCTTTGTTGAATACAATCTTTTTCTCGTCAGCATTGTTGGCAAAAGATCCTTTATGGATTGGTTTGCCCCACTCTTTACCATCGTTACTCAAATGGATGGTATAGTTTTTAATATTACCATTACCACCATTTTGACGTGGCAGAAAGCTAAATCCAGAAATCGTTTTAGTTTCGCCTGCATCTAAATCTACCCAGTGAGGGTGTTTAGCTACGGTAACAGAATACATGGTGTGCCAAATAGTACTTGGGTCGCCATCTGTAAGGTTCGAAGCATCGCCTGCGCCTACCTCTTCGCTACTTGCATATATCACCACCATTGGAACCGTTTCAATCTTCTCAAACGAGGCGATTGATTTAATATCCGTATTGGCTTTGTACCAAGCTTCAACTTTACCACCATCACGTAATTGGATGGTTTCGTTATAGTCTGCCACCTTACCATCGTTTACACGGTAACAAATAGCCGCCTCTTTATCTAAAGAGAGGATGCTAACAGCACCAGCAGTGGTACGTGTGATTGCAATTGGTAGCGCTCCAGCAGGAGCTACATTAGCCATGCTCGAGATGCTTTGCGCATTCTTAACAGGGCGAATGATAAAGCCAGTATTGTTATGAGCTGCAAAGATGCGATCCTCTTCAAGTGGGCCACCTTGTCCACAACTGTTTCCACCAAGACCTGTAACACCTAAATCTAAATGAAGATGTGTGTCGCCAGCAGCTGGTAGTTGGTATGGGTGTGGTGCCATTGTTAAATCAAGCGCAGCGTATGGAAGAGCAGATGTTGATAAGCGATCTGTAGCAACAAATACAGCACCTACGCCTGCTTTGTTTGTTAAAGCGCACCAGCGTACATCTTCGTGATTAGCCATATCCTGTGGTTTAGGGAAGTTCTCATACTGACCCTTAACAGTGCTGGTATATTGCTCTACGAACTGACCTGCTTTACGGTCGGCATAGTTACCAATCGGTCCACGTCCATAGTATGTCAAGTTCTCATACGCTTGCGGTATTTGCATTACATAACCTAAACGAGGGAGTACCAAACTTGGTTGGTTCGATGTAATACTTGATTGAAGTTCGATCGAACCATCTTTATAAACAGTCCAAATCTGATTGGTTGTGAATTTAAAATCGTTTGCTCCGAATTTCTTATCCGTCAATGCTTCGATCTTATTTTTACCAGAACTTGTACCACCCAATATCTTACCTGCATAAGGAGCTTGAGACTCTACAGTGAACGAGAGTACAATTGTACCATCTTCCTTCGCAATAATATTATTATCGGTTGCTTGGTGGATTAAGTTATGCAATCCACGTTCGAACCATTGCGAGTAGAACCAGTTGTCATTGTTTACAAATGCACGTAGCGCATCTAGTTTAGGACCTTTACCAGCAGCAATAACTTCGTTAGCGCCATATTTAAGGCTGTAGATTGTACCAGTCTTTAAATCAAACTTCACAACAAAATTATCTCCTGTGATTGTTTTCAAGGTAGAAGAGGTATCCTCCATCTTTAAACAAGGTGCACCTGCCGAAACCGTAGCAATTGATGGGCGGCAACTAGCCTCCTTAACAAGCATTTGATCTTCTGACTGTACAAAACCTTTCTCACACCAAGGTGTATTCTCTTTAGAAAGGAACTGAATCTTTACAAAATACTCTGCCGATGGCTTTAATTTATTGTATTGATAAGGAACAGTTATTTTTGTGCGTGTACGTGGAGCTACAGTGCCTATTGCTATGCTACCAGATTCTATCTTGTTACCATCTTCATATAAAGACCATACAGCATCATAGTCCGATAAGTTTTTGAAGTAGTATTTGTTGAACACCTCAAACTCACCCTTAGCAATATCTGTTGCTTCTGTGTCGATGTGTTGGTACACCTTCTTTACTTCATAATATTGAGGTTTAGGTTCCATATCACCAAATACAATACCGTTCATTACAAACTGTCCATCGTTAGGTGTGTCGCCAAAGTCTCCACCATAGGCTAAATACTTCTTACCTGTTTTAGGGTCGTAGCTGTACATTGATTGGTCGATCCAATCCCAGATAGCTGCACCACAGAAAAAGTTTGTAGACTCAATTGCATCCCAATAATCATCTAAGTTACCACAAGCATTACCCATAGAGTGTGCATATTCAGAGATGTGGAATGGATACTTAATATCGTATTTTCCTGTTACTGCACCACGTGTCCATCCAATAGATGGGTATTGGTTCGATCCCATATCTACGATACTGTTGTTACGCTCATATTGTACTGGGCGTGAAGTATCTACCTTTTTCAATGCATCGTAAGCAGCAATAAAGTTATCGCCCGGACCAGCCTCGTTACCTAAAGACCAGATCACGATAGATGGATTGTTTACATTACTATGTGTCATCTCCATTACGCGTGCTACGTGTGCATTTCTCCACTCAATCGGGTGCGAAAGCGATGCTGTACCGTAGTAGTATTGGTGCGATTCGATATTTGCTTCGTCCTCTAAATAGATTCCGTATTTGTCGCAAAGATAATACCAGTATGGATCGGGTGTGTAGTGCGAGTTACGTACGTGGTTGATGTTTGCTTTTTTCATAAGCATAATCTCCGCTTCCATACGCTCTCTTGTCAACACGTGTCCTGTACTTGGGTTTGTTTCGTGACGGTTTACACCTTTTAGCTTCACGTTTTTACCATTTACAAAGTAGTAACGTCCTGCCAATCCAAATTCATCTTTGTTTGCTGGTGTATCTTTGATCTCTACCTCTCTGAAACCAACGGTAGACGAAACTACTTCGATGGTTCTGTTCTTGGCATCCTTCAATTCGGCAACTAACGTATAGCGATAAGGCTTTTCGGCAGACCATTTGTTTGGCGAAGGAACGTGCATCACAACTTGCTGTGCATCTAACGTCTGGTTTGGTTGGATTAAGTCTACCGTAGCAGTAGAAATAATGTTCGCTACTTTAGCGTTTTCGTCCGAATATAGTTTGTTGGCATATAGGGTATAAACCATTTTATACTTTTTCGCCTTCTTACGGTTTAGATTACGTACTTCGGTATCGATTGTTAACGATCCATTCTCGTAATTCTCGTCTAAATCAGGAATAGCTTTCAAATTTCTTACATGCACCTTAGGGGTTGCTTGCAACGAAACTGAGCGAAAGATTCCTGGCAGACGGAACATATCTTGCGCCTCAAGGTACGAACCATCCGAACTTCTATATACTTCGGCTGCAATACTATTTACACCTTTCTGTAAGTAAGGCGTAATATTGAAGCGTGCAGTGTTACGTGAGTTTTTAGAAAAACCAATATACTCGCCATTGATCCAAAGGTAGAAAAATGAATCTACCCCATCAAAGTTGATAAATACCTCTTTGCCATCCCATGTTTTAGGAATCTCAAACGTGCGGCGGTACGATCCTACTTCGTTACGGTGCTTGTATGTTGTCCAGTTTGTTGGAGGTGTACGCATCACGCCACCACGCCAATCGTCTGGTTTAACTTCGTGTTTAAAGATTACGGGTTGGTTTACATAAATAGGCACACCATATTTTAGGCTTGCATCTTTCTGTATACCCAAGATATTCCAATTCGAAGGGACAGGTATTTTGTCCCAAGCCTCTGTGCTGAAAGATTTTTTATAAAAGTCTTTCGGACGAGATGCTGGATCTGGCGCCCAGTGAAAATCCCATTCACCATCTAATGATTGCCAGTTGATACTGTTCTCTGGCAGTAAGCGACGTGCATTATCAACGCTTTGAAATGAGTAGAACGAAGAGCGTGGTTGCTCCTTATTCAGCGATAGGTTTTCGGGAGATTCCCACTCTTTACCTGTTGGGGCAATCTCTTTTCCGTAGAAAAATCCGCCTAGCTTATCGGGCAAAGCAGAACCTTGCATCACGAAGCTACAAAGGAATAGTCCAAGTGTAATTTTACGCATAGTGTTTATTCTTTAAAATTATAGTTTAATCTAATTCGGTTGTTTATTTTTTCTCTTCCTTAACAGGAGATTCTATAGCGCCGATTTTCTTACCAGCAGCTTCCCATCTGTTTAAAAAGAATGGAAGTGCTTGCATAAAGCGGTCGTAATTCTTAAGGCTTGGCAGTGTCCATCCATTTTCAGCATAGGCAGCTATGCGTGGATATACTTTGAGGTTCATACTTTCAGTTGTAGGGATAAATTCGCCCCACATTTGGCAGCCTAAACCTAATATCTTAGCTTCGTGTTTCTTCGATAAACCCTCAGGGATTACACTAAAGGCGTATGCTTTACTCAAAGGGATGCTTTCGTCAGAATAGTCTAAGTAGGTGTATTCGTGGAATGAGTTTACAATATCATACCCCTTCTCTGCCGTTGTTACCATTAGCTTAGGGTCTCCTTTCCAGAATTGTACAATTGTTCCATCTGCCAACTTTTGTGATAGCTTAGTATCTTCGTCTGATTGAAAGTGGTTGATCTTATCTCCTGTTATCTCGTTCCAACCAATCATACGCTTACCTTTAGATGCTAATAGGTTCGAGATATTGTTTGTGAAGAATACTTGAAGCTCTGCAGGCGACTTTAATCCATTCTTTTTCATGTATGCTTTTACCTTCGATGAGGCAGACCACTGATTGTAGCGTACTTCGTCTCCACCGATATGGATTACAGGAGATGGGAATAGGCTTATAACTTCGTCGATTACATCATTGAAGAATGTCAATACTTCTGGTTTTGTTACATCAAAAACATCATATTGCACACCGAAATAGCAAGGAACTTTGATCTGTTTGCCTGTTACGCCTAACCAAGGATACGCTGCAATAGCTGCACTTGCATGTCCGGGCAATTCGATTTCGGGTACTACAAGGATGTGGCGCGCTGCTGCATAAGCAACAATCTCTTTGATCTGCTCTTGAGTATAGAATCCGCTGTGTGGTTTGCCATCAAAAACTTTACTATGAAAATGGTTAATCTCTGTAGAATCGCGGTACGAACCAACAGAGGTTAACTTTGGATACTTTTTAATCTCGATACGCCAGCCTTGATCTTCGGTAAGGTGCCACTGGAATACGTTCATTTTCAAAAGAGCCATTTCGTCCAGAAGATCTTTAACTACCGCCATGCCTTTGAAGTGTCTACCCTCGTCTAGCATAAACGAGCGCCAAGCAAAAGCAGGATAGTCTGTTACAACAGCATGCTGAATTTGCAATTCGTTCTCTACCGATCGGATAGCCTGACGGAGTGTTTGAATACCATTAAATACTCCATTTGCACTGTTTGATACAATCTCAACACCATCAGCATGGGTTGTAAGTTTATATCCATTGGGGCGTTCTGGTTTAAAGTCTGCCGCTTCACGCAACACTACATCGCCTTTTTTAGCGTTAGGAGCGAGTGAAACTTCACATCCTAATTGCGTTAAATACGTGCTTAATAGTTTTGCCTCCGATTCTAAAGCTGGGGCAAAAGCGATTGTAGTTTCTTTATCAAAAGAATATACACCATTGGTATACGCTACATTTTGTGGTGCAGGGATTAGTTGATACTCAACAATTGGTTCGGGCGTACAACTTATAAATAAGCATGTAAACAGTGTAAGTGCGATCGTTTTTAAATGCATTAGTCTTTTAATTTAATATGTATAATAGTTTTTTTAATCGTTTAGTGGTTTGTTGGTATGGAAATAGATTAAACCCTCCATTGGAGTTTGAATAACCGTTCCAAGCTGTAAACCACAAGCCTCGGTGGCCTCTCGAAGTATATCTTTATAATAGTATGCAATAGAGCCAATACTGTGTATGGGTAAATCTGTACGGTTATAAGCCATTACATTGCGTTTCAGAAAAGCGGTAAATCCATCTTTAATCAATGCATGTATATAGGGATGCGTTTTATGCTGATACATAAATAGAGAAAAACTGGCTAAAAAGCGGTTGGGATTAGGCTGTTTGTATACCTGTTCCAACAGTTTATTCGTATCTAACTGGTATGTTTCGCAAAGCGCTTGTGCCAACTCTTTAGGCATTTGGTGTTTAAAGCAGTCGCTCAACAGTTGTTTGCCGAGCGAAGCGCCACTACCCTCATCGCCCAAAAGATAGCCTAGAGGTGGTGTGTTCTCTACTATCTGCTCACCATTATATAAACAGGAGTTCGAGCCTGTTCCTAAAATACACGCAACGCCTTCGTTATGTCCACATAAAGCATGTGCTGCGGCAATCAGATCTCCTTGTATGGTTATTGTTTGTGGCGCAAAACAGGTCAACAGTGCTTGTTTAACTTGGTTGCATGCCGACTCATTGCCACATCCTGCTCCATAATAATGAATGGCGCTGATGGTATGGGGTAGGAGTTGAGGCGCTACATTGTCCTTGATTTCGGTTGCGATAGCTTCTACATGCTGAAAATAGGGGTTAATCCCATTGCTGCAAAACTGCATAACAATAGTGCCTAGTCTGTTAACTAAGCACCACATCGTTTTTGTCGAACCACTATCTGCAATGAGTATCATGTGTATAATTTAAAGTCAATTTTAAAGAATGAAATTCGTAGCAAAAATAAGATAATAGTTTCATTAAATAAAGTTTATGAGGTATTTGTTTTGCAAATGTATTAAGAGATATTGTTTTTTATTTAATTTAAAAGCCTAATTCCTGGTATATTTAAGGTGTAAATTTAAGAAAAGAATTCAGGTGTTATCAAAACAGGCAAATTATCTATATCTTTGCTTACTAAATTAAAGTCGACCATGAAGATGAACCAACCCATTTTAATTACATTGTTTAGTATTAGTTGCATGCTATTTAGTAGCTGCACGTCAGCACCAGTCAATAATCCTAAGGAGCTGAAAGTAATGGCTTGGAATATTTGGCATGGAGGTCATTCCAAAGCGTATCCAGCAAAAGGATGCGAAGGTACGCTCGATATTTTAAAGAAAAGCAATGCTGATGTTATTTTAATGATCGAAACCTATGGCGCTTCGGATCAAGTAGCCGATTATTTGGGGTATTATCACCGCCTGTTGTCGAGTAATCTAAGTATTTACAGTCGTTACCCGATCACAAAAACATATACATTTCCAGCGATTTCGACCTTTAACTTCGGTGGGGTGGAGATTGATATGAATGGGCAGAAGGTACGCCTGTTTGATACTTGGCTACATTATCTTCCGGATACAAGACTTGCGCCTTGCGAAAAATCAAGCGAAGAGATCTTGGCGTGGGATGATGCTGGTAGTAGAGATGATGAGGCTCGCAAAATAATAGAGATATTGCAACCTTTTTTAGCGCAAACAGATAGTATCCCGTTGATTATGGGAGGAGATTTCAATTCGCACTCGCATTTAGATTGGACCGAAGCTACCAAAAACCTTTACAATCATGGCGGCGCTGTTGTAGATTGGACTGTTTCGAAAGAGATGGAGAAGGCTGGCTTTAAAGATAGTTATCGAACAATCAATCCCGATCCAGTAAAAAACATTGGTACAACATGGATTTATGGTCTTGAAAGAGATTTAAAACAAAAGCGAGAAGATCGTATCGATTATATCTACTATAAAGGAAATACAATCGAAGCTACCCACTCAGAAACCTACAATCAAGAATTAGGGAAGTTACTCGCATTCAAAAACGAAAACTTTTTCTACGCCTCCGATCATGGTTTTGTGTTGAGTACGTTTAAACTAAAATAGGGAATATTAAAAAAGCCGTGCATCTTTATTTAGCAGATTGCACGGCTTTTTTTATGGATATATACTTTCTATTTCGATACAGATCTTATCAGATAAATCGATCATTGCATTGATAAGGTATGCTTTATCGTACTCAACTAAATTGTGACTGCTGATGGCGCGTTGCTTTATTACCCCTTTATTCAATAATAGTTGACGCTTTGTTCCTTGCAAAAGGGCGGTTGTAGGGGTGAAAAGTCCCTCTTTCGATTCAAATACAATATTGCAGAAGCTGGTGTCTGTAACGTAACCATTTTGAGTAATCAGTATATCATCACATGTGCCACGTTGCATCATTAAGGCATTGAGGGCAGAACGATCTGCCCATTTATAGTTATATGCTAATGCTGGCGCTTCTAGTATGCGGAGCGTTTTAATTTTTGGTAGCGTATAGTGCTGATAACCGATCTCAATAATGCGTTGCTCGTTGTATAAGATTCGGCATTTTGCAATGCCTGTGCAATATATTTCGGGTACAACAAGATTCAATGGTAACACCTTGCCGATGGTCCGCTGCATGCGATCAATATGTAACGATAGGTTACAAAATTCGCCATTGCTTACTTGAATACTTTCGAGATAGATCATACGAATGGAAGATAAATTTTGTCAATCACCTCTTGATACTCACACTGCACATTACTATTTACAGTAATACCTCCACCGCTTCTAAAGAATAGTTGATCGTCGAGCTGTTCGATGTATCGAATCATTACGCTAGTATCTAAATCTTTACCATCAAAATAACCAAATACACCTGTATAGAACCCTCTTTTTTGCTTTTCGATACGTTGCAATAGGTTTACGGTAGACTTTTTGGGCGCTCCTGATATAGATCCAGCAGGAAGCAGTTCGAAAAGCATATCGCCCAACTTTATTTTATTTAAACATCCTGTTATGAGCGAACTTACCTGAAGTAGTTCTCCGTTTGATGTTTGTAATCGATCAATATACCGAAGTTTCTCTACACGCACTTGTTCTGCTACGCGGCTAAGGTCGTTACGGATAAAATCGACAATTGTAAAATGTTCTGCTTGCTCTTTGTAGTCGCTGAGTATCTGTGCTTCGGCATTGGGTATGGAGGCACTGATTGTTCCTTTCATGGGGTTTGAGCTAATTTTTCCGTTAGCCACCTTTATAAAAGTCTCAGGAGAGAAGCATACCAGCTGATTGGGAATCAACAATGCATAAGGCGAATTGCTCCGCAGAAAGAGTTCCTCTAACGCATAATCTGTTTCAATGGGTGTTTGAATGGTTAGATTAGCGAGAAAAGAGTTACCCTGTAATTGTTCTGCTTGTAGGGCATCAAACTTCTGTTTATATGCATCAAAAGAGACAGGATACTTATGTAAATATGTACCTGCTTTTTGACTACATGTGGTTTGTGTCGATACATTTGTGTATTTACCTACACGCCACATAAGGGACGTATCGTCTAAGGGATGCTCAATAAAGAATCCATTTTCCAACTCATAGTCTACCCCAAAAAGAAAAGGCATGCCTTTGGTGGCAGCACAATTAATCCTATCTATAACCTCTAATGCCGTAATCATAGAACAAAAGTACGACTTTAGATTGGGGTAAAAAAATCAAGCAGATTTATTAATACCATGTGTTGATATATTTGGTTACCATACAAACCCATCCCCCCGCATAAAGCTATCAAATCCGATAATTTTGACCTTTGTAGCATAACCAACACGTTCGGTTTGTATCCATCCTGCACTTTTGAGGTCGTTCAGGTAGCGGTATCCAGCATATTTTTGGAAATTGGCAGCTGCCGAGATCTCGGGAACGTTTATGATGCAGCTGCCTCGTTCGCAAGGGTAAGTCGTGTTGCATACATGTACAACTCCATCTTTGAAAAAGGCTTTAGAAAAAAGAAGGATCAATAGTATTGCCCTATTCCGCTCGCAAGCGATAGGCGATCCAAGCATATTCAATATGCTGCGTGGAATTTTTACATACCCTGTCCCCCAGATGTTGAATTCGGCTGTAGGTTGTGTCTCTTTTGGATTCATAATTTCTCTATTATATGGTTTAATATTATCTTCAAAATCTTGTTTGCAAATGCATTCTTCTATCCGTATTAACGCTGTAAATATAGTAATTTTTTCATTAAAAAAGCGTCAATCGTTCGCTAGTTGTTCACTAGTTCTTCGCTAGTTGTTATAAATAAAGTTAACGCTTTTATTTGCTGTAACTTTTTATTTATCAAACAGATAATTTGCTTTAGAAGAACAACTCTTTTTTGTTTCGCTAGTTGTTCGCACGCCTGCGTCAACGAGGTGCCAATCCTTCTTAATATAGAATAAATATATAATTTATTCTAGTATTAATTATATTAAATTTAATACACGAAATTCTTGTTGAAATTTCTCGAAGAGCTTCGCCAAAAAAAAAGAAAACGTCTCAAATTTGTAAATGCACATGCTGCAAATGCAAATCAAAAATCAGTTTAGTATGTAGTGGAAATGAGAAGCAATGGTAGGTCGATCTGTAAGCGATAAAAACACATTCGACCTAAATGCAACCGAATTAGCTTTCCGGAAACAGACTACTGTGTAT